>JABIRL010000108.1 GCA_018667855.1 Rhodospirillaceae bacterium | reverse complement strand
TATATTCACGTTTTGTTCTTTTGTCAATGGAAATATCAAGTGCTCAAGGCACGCGCGACAGCCCGCGCCAGATCGGATTTGCGAAATGGCTTTTGCAAAAGTTCATCGGCGGGGTCCAGCCGGCCATCGGGGGCGAAGGCATCACGGGCATAGCCGGACATGAACAGCACCCGCAGGTCCGGTCTGATTTGCCGGGCGGTTTCGGCCAGTACCTTGCCATTCAGATCGCCAGGCAAGACCACGTCGGATAGCAACAGCTTCAGATCGGGTGTTTTCCTGATCAGCGCAATTGCATCCTGGCTTTGGTCGACGTGCAGGACTTGATAATTCAGCTCCGTCAGCATGGTGATAGCGATTTCCATGACCTCCGCATCGTCCTCCACAACCAGAATGATTTCGCCGTTCCCCAGTTTTAGTTCCGGTGATGTTGCAGATTGCAGCCCGTCGGCCGCGTCATCCGCACTTCGCGGCAAGTAAATGACAATCTTCGTGCCTTCATCTACCGCACTGTTTATGCGGATCTGCCCGCCGGATTGCTGCACAAACCCATAGACCATGCTGAGGCCCAGGCCGCTGCCTTTCTCCGTCTCTTTTGTTGTAAAAAAGGGATCAAAGGCCCGTTCAAGTACATCCGGCGTCATGCCCGTGCCTGTATCGCTGACTGAAAGCGTAACATAGCAGCCTGGCGCCAAATTTTGCCGCTGCGCCGCGCTGGCGTCCGTCAGGTCAAGGTTTTCGGTTTCGATCGTCAGGCTGCCGCCGTCCGGCATGGCATCCCTGGCGTTGATTGCCAGATTCAGAATGGAGTTTTCCAACTGCGATACATCAACCCGGCACGGCCACGGGCTGGTCCCAGTTCTGGTCTTAATTTGAATGGTGCCGCCCAGTGTGCGCTGAACAAGATCCTGCATGCCGACGATCAGGCGGTCCAAGGTAGTTGTTTGGGCGACCACGGGCTGCCGGCGCGAAAATGTCAAAAGGCGATTGGTTAGTTGCGCGCCGCGTTCGGCGGCGGCCAGGCCGCGCTCAATAAACCGGGTCAAATTGACATCGCCCTTGGCGCGACTGTCCAGCAATTCAAGATTGCCGGAAATCACGGCCAAAAGATTGTTGAAGTCATGGGCGAGGCCGCCGGTCAACTGGCCCACGGCCTCCATCTTTTGCGCCTGGTGCAGTTGCTCTTCGAACTGGCGCTGTGCGGTCATATCGATGACGATGGAGATGATGCCGCCGTCGGCCGTGGATTGTTCGCGAATATTCAGAATTCGGTGCAGACGCCTGACTTCCATTTCGCTGGGCAGGTTGCCGTGCGCGGCGAGACGTTCCTGGATTTCAGCCTCCAAGGTATCGCCGCTTGCCGCGAAGCTGCCCGCTGCAGCGGTGGCGCGCACTGTTTCTTCGAATATCACACCGGATCTAATAATATTGCCGGTGTCACCGCTTAATTCCCGAAAGCGCTGATTGCAGACAACCAGTCGGTCGTCGGCATCCCACAGGGCAACGCCATCCGACATACTGTCGATGGCGCTCAGATAACGATCGGCAATGCTTTGCAAGTGCTGCCGCGCTTCGATTTCCGCGGTGATATTAGCGGTGCTGCCACGATAGCCGGCGAAATTTCCATGACCGTCATGAATTGGCAGGGCGGAGGAGCGGATCCACATAGGATCGCGGCCCTGGATGGAATAACGATAGGTATGATCACGCACGGCTTCGCGGGCTTCGAGTTTTCGCAATACTTCAAAATCGTTGGGCGTTGATGCCGCCGGCCGTAGCAGGCGAAGGCGATCGCGGCCGTATTGGCTCTCGGGTGTGAAGCCGGTCGCTCTTTCAAAACCATCGGAGATATAGGTGAAACGGTTTTCGGCATCTGTCTCCCAGAACCAATCGGCGGAGGCATCCGCGAAGTTTTGTAAGCGCTGCTCGTTAACACGCAACTCGGTCTCCGCGACCTTTCGTTCGTTAATATCATGGGCCCAGGCCAATACGGCCTTCTGGCCGTCAAACTCAATGGGGTAAAGGGAAAGCAGAATCCAGATCAATGCACCGTCGTCCGCGCGCTTCACCTGTGTTTCCTCGTTCCGCACGAAGCCTTCGGATTGCAGGCGCTGCAACAGATCGTCGCGTATTTCAGGGGCCGGATAGTAGTCGCTCATTCTGGTGCCGATGAGCTCCTCGGCCGGGCGGCCGTAGGTTTCAGACCACCATCGGTTGACGAACAGGATCGCTCCGTCGGCTGCGCTGGTGATTGATACGGCGATCGGGCTGCTGTCAAACAATGCCCGGCTCTGCGGGGTGTTCAAATCGGCCCGCACCTGCTTCCTGGCGGCATGTTCCAGAGACAGACGGGCGGAAATGCGCGCGGCGATGAGCCGGAAAAACATGGCCGTGGCCGTATCGTCGCTCTTTGCCTGCCTGTCCAAGGCCAGCAAGTAACCAATCGCCTCGCCCGCTTCGTCGTGCAGAACATGCCCTCGGCAGGATTTGAATTCCACGCCTTGGTCGGCGGATATGTCCGTGGCGAACCAATACTGATTGGCCGGATCGGACTGGAAAGGCGGTTTCCCGTCCGTCGCGTTCGGTTCGTACGGACGCTCGCCGTCCTTGCAACAAGAGGCCAGTATAGAGAATCCATCGCTGGTGTCTGCGGCCACGGCCCAGGTGCAATCCGTGCCGCGTATCAGCGCCTCCAGCGCCAGCGCATGAAAATTCCCGTCCGCGGGCAGGGCCGCTGTTTCGCGGTCCAGCCATTTCAAGGCATTTTCCTGGGCGCCGCTATCAGCCACGTGCCATTCCCTCTAATCTGACGACAGAAATTCCAAGGCAGCCTGGACGCCGCCCTTGTGATGGGGCACGCCGGCAACGGCCAGGCCCATTTCAACGCCTGACAGGGTGCCCGCGAGCATCAATTCGTTGAAATCGCCCAGGTGCCCGATCCGGAATGCCCGGCCCGCCAGACGGCCCAAGCCGTTGCCCAGGGACATATTGTAGCGATTTAGCACCGTCGCGCGGAAAGCGTCCGCGTCATGGCCATCGGGTAACATGACGGCGGTCAGGCTGTTGGATTTTTCCCCATCATCCCGGGCCACGGTCTCCAGCCCCCAGGCCGCCACCGCGCGGCGGGTTGCCTCGGCCAGGCGGGCATGGCGGTTGAAGACATTTTGCAGGCCTTCCTCTTGCAGCATGGCCACCGCTTCATCCAGGCCGTATAGCAAATTGGTTGCCGGCGTGTAGGGAAAGGCGCCGCCCTTGTTGGCCGCTATCATGGGTCCCCAATCCCAATAAGAACGTATCATGGTGGCGTTTTCCGCCGCCGCCAGGGCCTTTGTCCCAACTGCGTTGAAGCTGAGGCCGGGCGGCAGCATCAGACCCTTTTGCGAACCGCCTATGGTGACATCAACACCCCATTCGTCGTGGCGGTAGTCAATGGAGGCCAACGAAGAAATAGTGTCCACCATCAACAAGGCCGGATGGTCGCAATCATCCATCGCCTTGCGGACGGCGGCTATGTTCGAGGTGACCCCGGTCGAGGTTTCGTTGTGGACGCAACAGACCGCCTTGATTTGACCCGCCGGGTCGTCTGCCAGGGCGGCGGCGATGTAGTTCGCACGCACCCCATGACGCCAATCGCCAGGCAGAAAGACCACGTCGAGACCAAGGCGTTGGGCCAGCCCGCGCCACAGAGTGGCGAATTGTCCCGTTTCCGCCATCAGGACCCGGTCGCCGGGCGACAGGGTGTTGACCAGAGCGGCTTCCCAGGCGCCGGTGCCGGAGGCGGGATAGATCACCACCGGGCCCGTGGTTTGAAAGATCGGCTTGATGCCATCCAGCACCCGATGGGCCAGTCGTTCAAAACCGGGGCCGCGGTGATCGATGGTCGCGCCGTCAATAGCGCGCAGAATTCGGTCTGGCACATTGGTCGGTCCGGGGATCTGCAGGAAATGACGTCCCGCTGTATTGGGTTGATTGCCGGCCATGTCCTAGTGTCCCTTGATGATTTCACGTCTCGGTGGCGCGGGGCCATCATAATTCGGCGGCGAAATATTGCACGCCCTCATGCGAACCTGCGCTAACCTGATCATATCTGAACCCAGGCGGGGAGATTAGAGATGTTAAGGCTAAGCGATATGATCAAAGTCGGCCGCAAGGTGCGCCAGGACGACTGGCCGGATCTGGGCCGGGCGACACCGGCCTTGGCGGCGGAAGCTGTCGATGACGGGCGTGGTGACGATGCCAAGGCACTTGCCGACTACACCATTCCCGAGGGCAAGGCGTTGCATGATCTGTTCTGCGACTGGCTGTGGGATCTGTTCACGCAAATCGCCGAGCGCCACGGCGAAGAGGAATTGCACCAGATGCTGCGAAAGACCCAGGGCGGCTGGATGATGAAACGCACCTGGCGGGGATTTTTGAATCTAGCAGTCGAGGAGCGGGTCCAATTGACCGCCGAAATCATGCGCGCCCACCGCTGCGGCCCGGAACAGGATGGCGGGTTGGATATCACCGACGAAGGCGATCACTACAACATTTCCATGGATCCGTGTGGCTCGGGTGGCCGCATGCGGCGCGGCGATCCGGTGGACGGCACGCCCTCCCGCCTTGGCCCGCCTTATGAATTCGGCGCCACCAAGGCGGCCCATGACTGGTCATGGGGCAAAAAGGACGTGCCGTACTATTGCATTCATTGCGTGATGAACGAGACCCTGCCCATGGAATGGGGCGGGCACCCGTTGTGGGTCACCGGTTATGATGCCGACCCGGACAAACCATGTTCGTGGAAATTCTACAAACGGGCCGACGATATTCCCGAAGAATATTATCGCCGCGTGGGACGGGAAAAACCGGGCCCTGGTGAAGGCCGGTATTAAATTCGCAGCGTTAAGTCTGGAGACTATTGATGAGTGAAGTATCCCTATCCCGCGTCCTGGCTTTTTGGGCCGAGAGAGATCCGGACAGGCCCGCGCTGACGTACGAGGGCGTGACCTTGAGCCGGGTTGAACTGGAGGCGCGGACCAATCGTCTCGCCAGGGCTTACGGCGAACTTGGCGTCAAGGCGGATGATTATGTGACGATCGCGCTGCCGAACGGGATTGAGTTTGTCGAGGCGGTGTTCGCGACATGGAAATTGGGCGCCACGCCACAGCCTGTATCCTATCGCCTGCCCGATCACGAGCGGCAGCAGATTGTTGAGTTGGCGGAACCCAGCCTGGTGGTTGGCGCGCCGGCATCGGCCCATCCGGGAACAGTATGCGTAGAACCCGGCTTTTTGCCCGATGCCGATTTATCCCATGCGCCGTTGCCGGAGATGACCGCGAAATACTGGAAGGCGATGACGTCGGGCGGCTCCACGGGCCGGCCGAAGTTGATCGTCTCGAAAGACCCGGCCGCCGTCGATCCGATGGAAGAGAGGTTGGGCCTGAAAACCGAAAAAGTCTGTTTAATCCCCGGACCCCTGTACCACAACGGACCTTTCAGCCTTGGCATGATCGCCCTGCAGATGGGGCATCATCTGATTATCACTTCGCGCTTTGATGCGGCCCAGACTCTGGAATTGATCGACGGTCACGGCGTCAACCTGCTCTATCTGGTGCCGACCATGATGCAGCGCATGTGGCGTCTGCCGCAAAAACAGCGGGATGGCTACAACGTCGGTTCCCTGGAATTGGTCTGGCATATGGCAGCCCCTTGCCCCGCCTGGCTGAAGGAGGTCTTTATCGAATGGTTCGGCGGCGATGTGCTGATGGAACTGTACGGCGGCACGGAAGCGCAAGGCTTCACCACGCTGTCGGGCACGGAATGGCTGCAACATCGCGGCTCGGTCGGCAAGCTGGGCGAAGGTTTCCAGATCAAGATCGTTGACGACGATGGCAAGACCTTGCCGACTGGAGAGGTTGGGGAGGTTTTCCTGCTGCCGGATACCGGCCAGGGCACGACCTATTTTTATATTGGCGCCGAGGCGAAATCTGTCGACGGTGGTTGGGAATCCCTTGGCGATATGGGTTATCTGGACGACGACGGCTATCTTTATCTGACCGACCGGCGCAGTGATATGATCCTTTCGGGCGGCGCCAATATCTATCCGGCCGAGGTTGAGGCGGCAATCGATCTTTATCCCGGCGTCCGTTCGTCCGCGGTGATCGGCCTGCCGGACGAGGATATGGGCAATCTGGTGCATGCGGTTGTCGATGTCCCGGCCCAGGACCTGAATGCGGAGACATTGCTGGCCCACCTTGGTGAACATCTGGTGCGTTATAAGATACCCAGGACCATTGAATTCGTAGCCGAGCCGTTGCGGGACGACGCCGGCAAGGTACGCCGCCGGGCATTGCGCGATGCGCGCATTCAGGAGCGCGATGCGCGCATCGACGGGCAATAAAGCGCGCATATTTGATTATGGTACCGGCCCATTGGCGGATACATGGGTGCCTGACGATGGTGCCGACACCGAATATTGACACTGTATTGGCGTTGGTCCAACAAAGAGGTCGAATTACCGGTTGTTGTCAATAACCTGTAAATAATATTTCGCTATATCATTAGACGTGCACGAATAACCGCTATCGCAAGAGGGCGTTAAGCATGCCGGATATTACAAAAGCATTGGCCATGTTGGCCGGGGCGGACTCCGTCGGCGATGAATTTTTTGAAACCGCCACGACTGCGCTGTTGGCCGGGCTGGGTTGTCGCCTCGCAGGTATTTCCTGTTTATCCGACGACGGGAAATTTGTCAGGGCTTTGGCGCCAATCGAGGATGGGGTGCTGGTGCAACTGCCACCTATTGCCCTGGCCGAAATTCCTGCCGGGGCCTTGTATGATGACCCGGGCTCCGAACCTCTGCATATCGCCGGCGATCTGGGCGTCCGTTTTCCCAACTACCAAACGCGCCTGAGTTATCCCGCGCGTAGCTATAGCGCGACTTTGTTCTTTTGGCCCGATGGCCGACCGGCGGGGCATGTGTTCATTGTCGATGATCGGGTGGTGCGGCGCGATGCGGAGGCTTGGGAATTTTTTGAGTTGGTGGCGCGGCGAATTGGCGCCGAATATTCCCGGCGCAGCGGATTTGCCGGCAGTGTTTGGCTCGACACCCTGGTCGATGGGGCGGGCGCCGGCATGGTTATGTCGGACGCGGCGGGTAAATTTGTCCTGGCTAACGATACTTTCGCACAATGGCTTGGTTTCTCGCGAGGTTCGGACCTCGTAGGCACCGCGATGCAGCAATGGATAGACCCCGCGGCGTGGAACTTGTGCGTCAAGGCAAGCTTGGAAGTCGTGAAGCACGGTACGATCGATGAATTTGAATTGCCCTTCGTTGACCGAAACGGCGTCCGGCGCGAATTATCCGTCATTTTGACTAGAGACAAGACACCTTCGGGTACACGATTTCTTGGCTTGCTTCGCGATATCAAAGACCGCAAGGACGCCGAGATCGGCCGGCTGCAAAGTGAAACCCGGTTTCGCAATCTGATCGAGGGTTCGTTGGAAGGCATTTTTGTCGCTGATGCTGAAATGCGACCGATGTTTGCAAATCCCATGGCGGCAAAGATGTTCGGCTATGGCGGACCGGAAGAAATTCTGGCGCTTGGCAACAATGCGCCCCTGGTTGCGCCGCATGAATTGGCCCGCATGAAGGAGTGGCGGCGGCAAATTTTTTCCGGCGAAAACACGGTTAGCGCACAGGAATTCGAAGGTCGGCGCAAGGATGGCTCGCCAATCTGGGTGCGCAGCGTGGCCCGGCGGGTCGTGTGGGATGGCAAGCCGGCCGTACAAAGCACTGCTCAGGACATCACCGACCGCCGCCGGGCAGAGGAGGAGCGGGCGGAGGCGGAGGCACGTTTGCGCGCCATAATCGACAACGCGCCTTTTTCAATCATCTTCAAGGATCGCGAAGGCCGCTATGTTGCCATGAACAAGAAGGCCGAGGAATGGTTGGGCACGACCATTGAGCAAATAATTGGCAAGATGCCAGATGCCATTCAGTTGCTGAATTCGGGCACGCGGGAGCGGGATCGGGACCTCGAAGTCCTAAACGAGGCGCGTATTGTCAGCTATGAAGCTGAAATTTCCGTGAGTCCTGAAATACACACTCTCTGGATAACCAAATTCCCCATCCTGGGTCCGGACGGAATACCGGAAGGGCTATGTACGATCGTCTCCGACATCACTGACCGAAAGCAGTACGAAGATATTTTGCAACGGCAACGACAGGAAGCTGAATTCGCCAGCAATGCCAAAACCAGGTTCCTTGCCGCCGCCAGTCACGATTTGCGTCAACCGCTGCATTCAATGGAGTTGATGTTGGAAATTCTGGCTCGACAGATCAGCGTGCCCGTGCAGCAGGAATTGGTCTCGGACATTAAACAAGCAGCCAGTATCGCCGCCGGCTTGTTGAACCCACTACTGGATTATTCCCGCTTGGAAGCAGGAATGGTTGATCCAGAAATAGAGGAGTTTCCGGTTAGTTCGTTGTTGCGGGACATGGACGTGGGGTTCAAATCCCAGGCGGAGGAAGCCGGCCTGGAACTACGGATCATGCCAAGTAGTGCCGTCATCCACAGTGATCCGGTATTGTTATCGCGAATTGTCGGAAATTTTGTCTCCAATGGCATCCGTTATACCCAGACGGGGCGTTTGTTGCTTGGTTGTCGGCGCCGCGGCGACAGGTTGCGGATAGAGGTTTGGGATAACGGGCCGGGGATTGAGGAAGAACATCTGAACGTCATTTTCGAGGAATTTCACCAGATCGAAACAACCACGCGGGATCGCGACAAGGGGCTCGGTCTCGGGTTGGCGATTGTGCAGGTGCAGGCGAAACTTCTGGGCCACGAAGTCCGAGTCAACTCCCGTTTTGGCCGGGGTTCAACCTTTATGATCGAAGTTCCCTTGACCGATGACGAAGATTTGCCGCTACCGGCGACGGTTGTTGATGTTGCCGAGCAGGCCTCTCTTGACGGATTGCGTATGATGATTTTGGAAGACAATGCCGCGATTCTGCGCGCGACCAAGGCCTTGCTTGAACGTTGGGGATGCGAAGTCGCGACGGCGGCAAGTAAGGCGGAGGCGATGTCCGTGGTGGGGGCGGATACCGGTATGTTTGATCTGATCATTGCCGATTATCATTTGGAACACGGCGACAACGGTGTGGATACGGTGGGACAAATTCAAGATATTCTCGAATACGACGTGCCCGCAATCATTGTCACGGCCGATATATCAAACGAAAGCCTGCAACATGCGGCCGACCGTCATTTTCCATTGCTGCAAAAACCATTCCGGCCGGCGGCATTGCGCTCGGCGATCGCGCATACAATATTCGACCAACCGGAAGTGTCTTAGCGTAACCGGCGTTAGCGCATGTCGCGTTCAATTGAACGCGCAGCCACGCGCTAAAACCTTTAAGATAGAGCAACTTATCCGCGGTCATTTGAATCCAATTGACTGCGGGTTGCTCTAGTTGAAAAAATACAGAGTATGCTTCGATTTTTATCGGAATTTTATCGGAATTTGATTGCGGTCGAACGGATGATCGACCGCGCCGACTTGCGTTCGGGACTTTTGACGGCCGTCGACTTCCCTATTTTAGGAGTTTGTCACCTGTTGTTTGATTTAATTCAACGCGTTGGCGCAACTTGTCTGCGTTCAAATGAACGCGCGTTGCGCTAAGCGAAACCGCCACCGATATTTGTCGTGCCAATCAAAGCGGCGCTTGCAATGACGGCTTCCGTCCGGTTGCTGACGCCCAGGCTTTTGAATATCCGCGTCATATGAACCTTGACCGTGCCGGGCGACAGTCCCAGTTCGGTCGCGATGGCCTTGTTTGATTTACCTTCCGCCAACAGCGCCAGAACTTCTTTCTGACGGGGCGTCAAAACATCATTTTGATTGTTATCCCGCGTCCGTGGCGCCGTGGCCGGGGCATCCAGTAATGTGGGCGGCAAATATATTCCGCCCGCCAAGATAAGGCGCAGGGCATTGATCATAACGTCCGCCGATGCCGCCTTAGGAATGTAGCCCGACGCTCCATGTTGGATGGCACTGCGGACATCGCTGGCACGATCCTTGACCGACATGACAACAACGGTGGTATTGCGAAAGGCTTCGCACAATGTGCCTAAATCAATCGGACCGGCCAAACCGTCAAACATCAGATCGGTCAACACCAGATCAAAATGTTCCTGACCTTGCTGGTGACGCGTCGCCAGTTCAAGCGCCTGTTCCAGGCTGTTGGCTTCCGTGATCTCTACATTTTCGTCCAGCTGATGCAAAATATGCCGCAGCCCCGCGCGAAAGATCGCGTGATCGTCTATGGAAAGAACTTTCAAATTACTCATATCGCTTACTTTGGAAACTACCCATATTTCCCCCAGTATTCCCCAATGTCGGCAACAATTACCAGTGTGTTTTCAAGGCGTTTGCCCTTTTCTAACGCAATTCGCCACGTCTTGGTCTGCAAATAACCAATTCATGACGCTAAGGTATATTACATCTAAGGTGACCATTTAATGTAATTGCTATTTCTAAATATACTGAATCTATTGAAAAATCGCAATTGACGTTTGCACAAGCTTTATAGGCAGAAAGGCTTATGTCATTCACCCAAATTCCTGATAAATCGCATCTTTTTCGATGCTGAATCGTTCCGCTAAGCCTGTGCCTAACGGAGATGGCATGTTGTATCCGGGTGCATACGGAATTTATTAAAAGATTTCATAATCTCGCGAGGATTGCGACTTAACGCATAGATGAAAGTCGCGGCGCTAAGGTTAGGGCGGTGGTGATTTGCGCCTGTGTCAATTGGCTGTTTAGGGACGCCCGTTGCTTTTGGGCCCAGGGTTGGCCCGATTCGGCCGCCAGATGCAGCCAAGCATAGGCCGTGACGAGGTCCCGCTTAACACCTACGCCACGCCTATACAGATCGCCTAAATTCAATTGCGCCATGGCAGCGCCCTGTTGGGCCGCGCGGCGGTACCATTGAACCGCAATTGCCGGATCTCGGGCGACACCAAATCCCTGCATGTAAAGACCGGCCAGGGCGATTTGGGCGTCCGGGTCGCCAGCTTGGGCCAGGGGAAGCCATTGCTGCACCGCGGTGCCATAATCGCCGCCGTCATAAGCCGACAGGCCGACTGTGAAATCCGCCCGTGCGGGGGTCAGTGTCAGCCACAAGAGGGCTGCAAGCAGACAGGTGATGCGCATATCGTCAATGTAGGCGGCGGGCCCGTACTTTATGACGCAACTTGTCGTGAACAGCCTGTGTTATGGTGCGGGCAATCATAGTCCAATCAGGGAGTGTCCTGCCATGGCCGGCCCGCTGTTCACAGATGATTTCAAGATCGATCCATACTGGTGGGAAGCCGCCCCGCCCCGGCCCATAAATGACTCCGTGCCTGAGGCGGCGGACGTGGTGGTGATCGGCGGCGGCTATGCCGGTCTGTCAACGGCGCTGGAGTTGGCGCGCAATGGTACGGATGTGGTGGTGTTGGAGGCCGAGGATTTTGGCCACGGCGCCTCTTCGCGCAATGGTGGCGGGGTCAGCGGCACCAATGTGGGCAAAGGACCGACGGCGGGTGCAATTTCACCCGTGGAGCGCGCCTTGGGCAAGGAACGCATGCAGCAGTTGCTGGCGGGTGGGGCCGAATCCATGGCCAATCTGGAATCCATGATCCAGCGCGAGAAACTTGATTGCCACTATGTCCGCTGCGGCCGTTTTGTTGGCGCCTATACGCCGGCCCATTACGATACCATGGCGACCAAGGTGGCGAGCCTGAATGCCTCCGGTGATTACGGTGCCGCGCTGTTGCCGCAGGCCGAGCAGCGCCGGGAAATCGCCACGGATTTCTATTTCGGCGGCATGACCATCGAAGGTTCGGGCAGCGTGCATCCGGCCATGCTGCAGATGGGCCTGTTGCAACGTTGTCAGGACAATGGTGTTACCCTGTGCGCCCATACGCCGATGCAGGGTATCAGCCGCGAGGGCGAGGGCTTTTTGGTGGCGACCAGCGCCGGCATTATCAAGGCTGGGGAGGTGGTGGTCGGCACCAATGGCTACACCGGCAAGAAAACACCCTGGCTGCGGCGGCGGTTGATTCAGGCCGCCAGCTACATCATCGCCACGGAAGAGCGTGACGAGGACGAAATCAGAGCCCTGATCCCCAACAACCGTACCATGGCGGATTCAAAACGGGTCCTGAACTATTACCGCCTTTCGCCCGACGGTCGGCGGGTCCTGTTCGGCGGCCGGGCCCGTCTGGCACCGGGCGATGCCAGCGACAGAGCCGGAATACTATATCGCCAGATGCTGGATGTGTTTCCCCAACTCGACGGCATCAAGATCAGCCACGCCTGGACCGGGGGCATTGCCTTCACGTTCGATTTCCTGCCCCACATGGGCCGACAAAACGGTGTGCACTATATGGCGGGATGCAATGGCGCCGGCGTCGCCATGATGACCTATCTGGGTACTCAGACAGCTCTCAAAATTCTCGACAAGGCGAACCGCCCCTGTCCGTTCGATGAACTGCCGTTCCCGACCAAGCCGTTTTATACCGGCACCGCTTGGTTCCTGCCCATCGTCTCCTCTTACTACGGGCTACGAGACTATATCGACCGCTCCCGCGCGGCCTAGAGCGTGTCGTGAGGTTATTCGGCGGCGTCCGCCCGTCGTTCCGAGGTGTCCAGCGCCGGCCAATGATCCAGGCGGCCGTAGGCATAGGGTAGAAAGTCGGCCGCTGGAATGGTGTCGATGGCTCTGGCATGGGCCGCCAGGTCACCTTCGATGTAACCGGCGGCGATGATCTCGTTGATGGGAATATCGTCCAGGGGATCGTGGATTGTGCCGGACAGAATTAGCGTTCCCTGCGCGCTCCGATTAACCCGAAGATCATTGTCGAACTCCGCCACCGTCAAAACCGCATCCGCCTCCAACCCGTCGCCATTAGCGGCGGGCTGCGCCTTGATGTTGAAGCTTTTCGCCTGGGTTCGGGCAGGCCCCGCATCTTCGCCCAGGCTCAACGACAGATCGATCAGACGCACGCCCATGCGGTCCACGGTGCCGCGCAATTGATCGCCGATTATGTTCAGGGCGATGTCGGCTTGTTTCTTCGGTTCACCGAACAAATCCCGGCCATAGATGATGGCATGGTCCGTACTCATGAACATGGTCAGCACATAGGCGCCCTCGGTCGTGCCGTGGCGGGCAGCCATGGAAATGGTGGCGCCGGCGAAATCACCCACGCAGTTGGAGCCGAATTCGCCCACCGTCACCGTGACCAGGGGCTGTGCGCCGGGCTGAAGACCGGGCGGCAAGACGTCCGCCACGAAATCCTCGGTACTTTTGAATGTCAAATGCGCCCGCCGCGCATCGGTGAAACGTGGTGCGCTGAAGGCCGCGCTGATTTCCTTGATCTCTGCCGCTGTCTTGACAAATGCCATTGTCATCCTCTCCTCGTTTTTCGCCATGGTCGGTTCCCTGCAACGTTTCGTCAAGTGGCCAGTGCGGGAAATGCGGGCTAGGATTGGCAGGGAATAAATTCGACATTGCAATGGGGGATGAATTAATGAACGTCATGACCAAGGGCGGCGTGGCTGCCTATCACCCGCTTGACCCGCTTTCCGCCGACGAAGTCAATGAAGCGGCGGACATTATCAGAGGCGCCGATTTCTTCAACGATGCAACAAAATTCGAAACTATAGAGCTGCACTATCCGGACAAGACCGATGTGCTGGCATGGGATGGGGCCGGCCAGCTGCCGCGCCTGGCCTTTGTCTGTATCTACGACACCAATTCCGGGGCGGTGCGGGAGTGCCTGGTTGATCTGGACAGGGGCGAGCGGTTAAGCGCCACGGTTATTCCGAATGCCCGTACCGCCGTCGTCGTTGACGAGATCGTCGCATGTGCCGAAAACGTCGCGCAAAATGAAGAATTCATCGCCGCCATGGCGCGGCGTGGTATCACGGATTTGAGCAATATTCAGGTTGATCCGTTTTCCGCCGGTAACTTTGGTTTCGATGACGAAGCCGACCACCGCATCGTTCATTGCTGGGTTTATCATCGCAACGACCCTTTCGATAACGGCTATGCCCACCCCGTTGAGGGCCTGAACGTCATTTATGATCTGAACCGTGGCGCGGTGCTGCAGGTTCTTGACCGGACAACGGTCGATATTCCCATGGAGGAGCGAAACTACTCCGTTCGCTATGACCGGATCTCGGCCATGACGCGGGATGACCTGAAAGCCATCGCCATCGGCCAGCCCGATGGACCCAGCTTCACCGTGGCGGGCAATCAGGTGAACTGGCTGAACTGGCAATTCCATGTGGAATTCAAGGCCCGTGAGGGCCTGGTCCTGAATGACCTGCGTTTCAAGGACGGCGGCGAGGTGCGGCCGTTGTTCCATCGCGCCTCGGTCGCCGAGATGGTCGTCCCTTATGGTGATCCCAGCTATGGCCATTATCGCAAGAATGCCTTTGATGTGGGTGAATACGGTATTGGACGGCTGGCCAACTCCTTAACCATCGGCTGCGATTGCCGGGGCCATATTCACTATTTCGATGGCATCGTGAACGATACGACAGGGGCCCCGGTGGTAATCGAGAACGCCATCTGCATGCACGAGGAAGACGAGGGCATGCTGTGGAAACACACCGATTATATGACCATGGACGTGGAGACCCGGCGCTCCCGCCGCCTGATCATCTCGTCCGTGGCGACGGTGGGCAATTATGAGTACGGATTTTTCTGGAGTCTTTACCTAGATGGCACCATCGCGTTGGAGGTGAAGCTGACGGGCATCATGAACACGGCCGGCCTTAACGATGTTTCGGGCGATAAGTACGGTACCCAGGTCAGCCCCGGCGTGATGGCGCAAAACCATCTGCATCTGTTCTGCGCCCGCCTGGATGCGGCGATTGACGGAGCCGCGAATAATCTGGTTGAGGTTAATGTGGTGCAAGATCCGCCGGGCCCGGACAATCCCTGGGGCAACGCCTTTCATGCTGAGCGGACGGTTTTGAAATCGGAAATGGCGGCGCGGCGCGACCGCAATGCCGATACTGAACGCTATTGGAAAATTACCAATCCCAACCGGCAAAACCGCATGGGCGGAGACACGGGCTACAAGCTGATGGCGCCTAGCATGGTGCGTCCGTTCAATCATGGCGATACGCTGATGGCGAAGCGGGCCGCCTTTACCAGGCATCATATCTGGGCCACGCCCTATCGAACCGAGGAACGCTATCCAGCGGGCGTTTATGTGAACCAAAGCAACGGCGAGGACGGCATCGAAACCTGGACGGCGGCGGACCGTAATATCGAGAACACCGATATCGTGGTCTGGCATACCTTCGGCATCATGCATCTGCCCAGATTGGAGGACTTTCCCGTCCAACCGGTCGTGCGCTGCGGCTTCGCCCTGGTGGCGGATGGCTTTTTTGATGAGAATCCGACGTTGGACATGCCTCCTTCCACCGATGGCGGCAATGCCTAACCCATGTAAGGAAGTTCGGTATGGAAGAGCGTTACAGATTGATCGGCGGACCGGGCTCGCCCTATTCGCTGAAAATCCGTGCCTTGATGCGTTATCGGCGCCTGCCGTTCGATTGGTTGATCAGGGCCCGTGTTGGGGGCGAAGTGGCGCATGTGAAGCCCCCGACGATACCAATTCTGCATACCCCCAGCGATGGCTTTTACCAAAGCGACTCCACGCCGATCGTCGAATATCTGGAACAGCGCCATCCTGAACAGCGTTCCGTTATTCCGGATGATCCCGGCCGGGCTTTCTTGAATTTCATGCTGGAAGATATGTCGGATGAATGGGCCACCAAGTTCATGTACCAGCAGCGCTGGCACGATGCCGTGGACCAGGAATTCTACGGTCAGTATCTGGGTTGGTTTCGCGAAGGCCCGGCGCCGCGGGCTAAGGTTGATGCGACGGGGGCCGCCATGCGCGACCGCCAGGTGGGTCGCAATGATCTTGTAGGTGTTTCAGCCAAAAACCGTCCCGTCATTGATCGCACGTTTCAGACGGTTCTGGGGGCCTTCGAAACCATGTTGGCGGACGGCATGTTCCTGTTCGGCGACCGGCCGGCCAGCGCCGATTTCTCCTTCTTCGGCCAGATGGCGCCCGGCGCCCATGCTCCCGGTGCCGCGCCGATCATGCGGGCGGAGGCGCCCATGACATTCTGCTGGCTGATCCTGATGGATGATTTGTCGGGTAATGAGGCAGGCCCCTGGCGGGATGCGGATCAGCCATTGGGAGAGGCGTTGATGGATTTGCTGCGGCTGTGCGGCGATGCCTATCTGCCGTTCATGCAGGCGAACGCAGCAGCTTTGGAGGCTTCGCGGGAGGAGGTCGAATTGGAAATTTGGGGAACGCACTACCGCCAGCGTCCCTTCCGCTATCAGGGAAAATGCTATCGAATCCTGCGGGAACGTTTTGCGGCTCTGTCGTCGGATGACCGGAGCCGTATCGCGCCCGTTCTTGAAGAAACTGGCTGTTTGCCATACTTGGTTTGATTGGAATTAGTTAGAGGAGCGTAGCGAAATGAAAAATCTTTCAGGATGGTGCTTTCGACTGGCGGTGCTTTATGCCCTGTTCGGGATGGTCATGGGGGAAGTCATGGCCGTTTCGGGCGACCATAGCCAGATGCCCGTACATGCGCATATTAATGTTCTGGGCTGGGTCAGCCTGGCCTTGTTCGGCGTGTTCTACAGGTTATGGCCGGCGGCGACGGTCGGCATGCTGCCCGGAATACAATTCGTGGTCTTCAATATTGGTATTGTTATTCAGTCGATTGCCGTATCCCTGATCCTGAACGGCAATGAAGAGGTGGCGCCCATGGCGGGCGCTGGCTCAGGCCTGCTGATTGTCTCTATGGCGCTGTTTGGCTATCTGGTCTATCGCCACGCCAGGGAATAGGCGGTTGCCGTGAACGCGTGATTGGGCTTTGCCTCAACGCACGTTCAGGAAACCTACCGCCTCGTAGACCTCTTTCAGAATGGGGCGGGCAATTGCTTCGGCCCGTTCGGCGCCGTCCTTCAAAATGCTGTCAACATATGCCGGGTCGGCCATCAGGCGCTGCATTTCCTGGCCCACGGGACCCAGCTTTTCCACCGCCAAGTCGGTCAAAGCCTTCTTGAAGTCCGAGAATTGCTGCCCGCCGTAATCGGCCAGAACATCGTCCGCGGTGATATCGGCCAGGGCGGCGTAGATGGTGATCAGATTAGCTGCTTCCGGCCGCCCCTCGAAGCCGTCCGTGGAATCGGGCAGAGGCTGCGGATCTGTCTTGGCCTTGCGGATTTTCTGCGCGATCTCGTCGGGGCCGTCGGTGAAAGTAATGCGTGAGTAATCGGATGGATCGGACTTCGACATCTTTTTGGCGCCGTCCCGCAGGCTCATCACCCGCGTGGCTTCGCCATAGATCAAGGGTTCGACAATGGGAAATATGTCCTTGCCGAAATCATTGTTGAATTTCTGCGCCACATCCCGGGTCAGCTCCAGGTGCTGTTTCTGATCCTCGCCCACGGGCACATGGGTTGCCTTGTACAGCAGGATATCCGCCGCCATGAGGGCAGGGTAGACGTATAGCCCGGCGGAGGCGTTTTCCCGATGCTTGCCGGCTTTATCCTTGAACTGGGTCATGCGGTTCAGCCAGCCCAGACGGGTGACGCAGTTAAAGACCCAGGCCAGTTCCGCATGCGCCGGCACCTGACTTTGATTGAAGATAATATGGCGCTTGGCATCTATGCCCGCGGCCAGGTACGTGGCGGTCACTTCGCGGGTGTTGGCCTGCAGTTCCGCCGGATCCTGCCACATGGTGATGGCGTGCATATCAACCACGCAATAGATGCATTCATAATCGTCCTGCAGGCGCGCGAAATTACGGATGGCGCCCAGGTAGTTGCCCAAATGCAGGTTGCCCGTGGGCTGCACCCCGGAAAAGATACGTTTCATCAGTCATGACCTTTAATTTTTTCGGCTCGGTTATTGCCCAGCCGGGCGGACGGGTCAACCAATTCCCCTGTCGATAGGCTGTCTACAAGCCGTGGCTGCCACCTTTCGGCCCAAACAGTTCCCGAAACGGTTGCCAGTACATGCCGATGACACCGTGGTACCGGCCCTCGGTGCCGTCACCCAGGCCCATGGCGAATTGCTCATGTTCGGCTGGAACATACAAGGTGCCGAACATGCGATCCCAGATGGCCAGGGCAAAGCCAATGTTGCGGCCCCAATGGCGTTCCTCGACGCTGTGGTGGATCTGATGCTGCGCCGGCGAGACGAATATCCGGCTGAAAACCGGACCATAGCTGAGCCAGACATGGGTGTGACGCAGGTTGCCAATAAGATTATAGACGAAGACAAAGGCATGCAGGCCGAAGAACAGATAATTGCTCGCCGTACCGCCCGACCAATAATCGAACAGACCGTCGACCACGCCGGTGGTGGCGGCGGGGAAGGAGGCCATGAGGATCAGATCGATCGGATGCACCCGAAAGGAGGTGAACGGCGTGAGGACCTCGGCCGAATGATGTACCTTGTGAAAATGCCACAGGATATCAAAGCGGTGTTGGACAAAGTGAGCCAGATAACGGCCGAAATCATAGGCCAGGAAAAACACCACTGTATAAAGCGCCATGGTGCCCACCCCGGCGGCGTGCCCGGGGCTATCACCGAAGATTGCCGACAGCCCGCCATTGATCTGGGTACTTAACCAGGCGCCGGACAGGATCAGCGGCGCGAAGATGACGGGGAACAAAACGCCGTTGACGTAATAGAATTTGTAGTCCGCCTTGGCCGAGACATGGCCCCAGATCGCCCTTGAAAAATAGCGTTGGAAGAAATTACGCGCGCCATCGTCCCGGTGCAGCAGAAAGACCAGGACCGCCAATACCAGCGCCGCGACAAGAAATGGCCAATACAAAAAGGAATCATATTGGTTGAAGGCGAACAACGGTTTGAACAATGCCAGCGCCACATCGAAAACCAGACGCGGCAATCCTTCCAGTTGGCTCGGGTCCATTGACTACCTCAGGCTTTGTATTCTCCAGCGACGTTGCTGGTCAAAAGGGACGCGATATCGTCGGCACTGAAACCGGCCTCGCCCAGAATAGCGCTGGTGTGCTGTCCGATATGGGCGCATTCGGTCATCTCGTCGGCGCCGTCGATGGCCGGCAGGCCGGGTATGTTGACCATGGGCAGACGGCCAAGACCCTCATGCTCGACCCAGGCAACGCCGTTGACCGCCTTCACATGTTCGTCATTCAGATAATCGTCGTAGGTGGAGATGGCGGCATTCATCACGCCCTCCTCGGTCAAGATCTCGCACCATTCGGCGGTGGTTTTTTTCAGGAACTCCGCCCGGATCATGGGCATCAGCACACCTTCATTCTCGATGCGTTTATCGCGGGTGTCGAAGCGGGGGTCGTCGATCAATGGCTCCAGCCCCAGAACCTGGCACAACGATACATAGTGGCGGTCCCGCATGGCGGTGATGTTGATATAACTGTCGGCGGTTTTCATGGTGCCCACGGGGACGTAAAGTACCTGGGGCGCGCCGTCCTCCATGAAATATTCCATCACCTTGGCGCTTTGAAAGGCGGCGGCCGATTGCATCAGGCTGCAATCAATATAGGCCCCTTCGCCATAGCGCATGCGCGCGATCAGGGCCGAGGATATCGCCTGGTAGGCGTAAAGACCGGTCATCACATCGATGGCGATCATACCGATGCGTTGCGGTGTGCCTTCCCCATCCCGATTGATGGACATCAGGCCGGAAAAGGCCTGGATCACCGAATCCGTGACCGGCAGGTCTCGGTTGGGGCCTTGCTGACCGAAGCCGGTGACGGACAGGTAAATCACATCGTCGCGCATGGCTTTTACCTGGTCATAGTCCAGGCCGAAGCGCGACATTACGCCGGGGCGGAAACTTTCCACCACGATATCGGCGTCGGATGCCAGTTTCTGGGCCACCTTGCGTCCGTCCTCCGTCTTCAGGTCGAGCGCGATGGAACGCTTGCCCCGGTTGAAGGTCACGGCATGGGCGCACAGGTCGCCATACATCTTGCCCAGACCGCGGCCCCAGTCGCCATCAAGGGGTTCTACCTTGATCACATTGGCGCCGTGCTGGGCCAGCAGCATGGTGGCATGGGGCCCCGCGACCCCCTGAGTGGCATCGAACACCTTGATGCCGTCAAGCGGCTTACGATTGGTCATTGGTCATTCCGTGAAATTGCATAAGGATGGACACCATCCATAGCGTTCTAGCGCCGTCGTGCCAATAGGTCCTTGATCTCGCGCAATTTAACCGCCTTTAGAAGTACGGCGGCCAGCCCGTATCCCGCCAGCCCGGCGATCACCAAGGCAATGAGCGCAAGAATGCGTTGACTTTCGCCGCCCGCGAATTGCGGCGCCAGCATACCTTTCAGCCACCACAGCAACAGGGTCATCAAAATGGCGGCCCCTATCGCACGGGCAAGGCGCTGTATCAGTCGGCTATCGGCTATCAGATTGCCGCGGCGATATAATATCCAAGATAACACCGCCACATTTAGCCAGGCCGCGATGGCGGTGGCCAAGGCAAGGCCCGCATGGGCCAGGAATTGCATCAGGATCAAGTTCAAGATGACGTTGACCACCATCGCCCCGATGCCCACAAGCACCGGCGTCCTGGTATCACGGCGGGCAAAGAAGGCCGGGCCCAGAACCTTGATCAGCACGTAGGCCGGCAGTCCGACCGCATAGGCCGCCAGCGCGAAGGCTGTCGCCCGGGCGTCCCCGGTCGAGAATTGACCGCGTTGAAACAGGGTCAAGATTAACTCGTCGGCCACCAGCAAAAACGCGAACATCGCCGGCAGGGCCAGGAACATTGTCAACTCAATGGCTCGGTTCAGGGCCGCCAGGGCGCTCTTTTGATCGTTCTGCGCCACCAATCTTGATAGCAGGGGCAGGATGGCGGTGCCGACGGCAACACCGACCACGCCGATCGGCAACTGGTTCAACCGATCAGCATAGAACAGAAACGAGACGGAACCTTGGGGCAGCAGGGAGGCAAGGATGATATCAACCACCAGATTTACCTGTACCACGCCCGCGCCCAAGGCCGCCGGCAACATCAGGGTCAACAACTCGCGCACCTTTGGCGTCAACCTGGGGCGGGGCAGACGCAGGCCCATGCCGGCCCGGTGGCAGGCAACGGACAGCCAGAGCAGTTGTACGACGCCTGCCACCGCCACGCCCCAGGCCAAGGCATGGCCGGGACTGGCCAGATGTGGGGCAGCCAAGGTGATCGCTGTGATCAGGCAGATATTCAATAGAATAGGCGTGGCCGCCACGGCCGCGAAACGTTGCAATGAATTCAGCACGCCGCCCATGAGCGAGACCAGGGAAATGAACAGCAGATACGGGAATGTGATCTGCGTGAAGGCCACCGCCAGATCGAAACGCCTGGGGTCGTCGACAAAGCCGGGGGCAAGGACGGTCATGATCGAGGGCATGAATATCTGCGCCAGGGTGACGAAAACTAGCAAAGCCAGCAGCAGTATGCTCAACGCCTGTTCGGCAAAGGCCCGGGCCTGATCTTTCCCCCTATTGGTCAATAGATCCGAAAACAGCGGGATGAAACCGGCGTTAAAGGCGCCTTCGGCGAACAGCCGGCGAAAAAAGTTGGGTAATTTGAAGGCTACGAAAAAAGCATCCGCCACCGGCCCGGCGCCCAAGACGCCGGCAATCAGAATATCGCGCGCGAAACCCAGTATACGGCTCAACATTGTGTAGCCGCCCACGGTAGCAAAAGCGCGGAACAGATTCATGAATATTACATAGCTGAATTAGAAGGCGAGAAGAAGGCGCATTAAGTTTATGAATTGACGTTAATTCAGCATAACTGGTTGGAAACTATTCCAAAAGTAGTAGATTTAAATGTAAAATATTCATAACAATAAAACTGCCTAAGACCGTAATAAGAGCATTTTTGATATAGATCAAATTTTGTGCATAAAATAAATCAATAAAAACAATTGATTAGGAAAAAAATAATATCATTACCAACGAAATTTGATCATGCCATATATATTAAATTTTTCTAATTCGCAAAAAAAGTGTAATTTTAACGAATTCGAAAGACCTAAGAAATAGCTTCCCATAAATTCATATGCCGTTGGGCATATAACGAGTTCAAACCGAAAGTGCGCGCAGGTGGGTTGGCTATGTAATGCCCAACCCTAGAGTTTTGTACCAGTGAGTATCGTACCAAATTCCCAAGGAGAGGAAGTTTCTTAAATGTCTGGATTTAGTCTGAAAAATCTTAAAATCGGGCCCAAGCTGATCACCGCGTTTTTGGTGATTGGTATCGTGCCGTTCGCCGTTATTGGTCTTATATCCCTTGATCGCGCCAGTAGTGCGATGTCGGATCAGGCATTCAACCAGTTGGAAGGCGTTCGCGGCATCAAAAAAGCGCAAATAGAAAATTTCTTCGCCGAACGCAAGGGCGACATGGGTGTATTGATGGAAACCGTCGATACTTTGCGCAGCGAGGCGATCTCCAAATTAACGGCGATCCGCGAGATCAAGAAATCTGCGCTCGCTCGCTATTTCGGCGGCATCCGGGATCAGGTGCTGACGCTGTCGGAAGACCGCATGATCGTCGATGCTATGGTTGGTTTCGACGGCGCCTTTGACAGCTATGCCCGCGAAACCGGCGTGACGCCCGACCAACTGGCGGAAATGCGAACCGCGCTGGCGACATACTATACCGGTGAATTCGCCACCGAATATGCGGCGCAAAACGACAATGCCAAGTTTGACTCCGCCGGAACGGTCGCCAAGCTGTCCGACAGCGCGGTGGTCTTCCAGTATAAATTCATTCGCGAGAACAAGAACCCCCTCGGCAGCAAGCATCAGCTTGACAGCCTTGACGACGGTTCCGGTTATGACCGCGTGCATGGCAATGTCCATCCGATCATTCGCAACTATCTGGAAAAATTCGGCTACTACGATATTTTCCTCGTGGATGCGGAAAATGGCGTTGTGCAATATTCTGTGTTCAAGGAACTGGACTACGGCACGTCCTTGAAGAATGGTCCCTGGGCCAATTCCGGACTGGCCAACGCTTACAATGCGGCGATGAAACTAGACGGCCCCCACACAGCGGCGCTGATGGACTATAGCTTGTACACGCCATCCTATGACGCGCCTGCCGGCTTTATTTCTTCGCCCATCTATGACGGCAAAAAGAAAATCGGCGTGTTGATTTTCCAGATGCCTCTCGACCGCATTACCGAAATCATGAGCGAGACGGCGGGTCTGGGTAAAACCGGTGAAACCATTCTGGTTGGCTCCGACTACCTGATGCGCTCCGACAGCCGTTTGGATACCAAGAACCGTTCAGTCGTAGCCTCTTTCCGACATCCCAAGACCGGCAAGGTCTTCACCGATGCCACACGGGCGGTGTTCGATCGCGGCGAGACAGGCGTCAAATATGTCGTCGACTATCGCAAGCAACCTACCATGATCGCTTTTACCCCGCTTGATATCGGCGGCGTAACCTGGTGTTTGAACGCGAAAATGGATATCGCCGAAATGGTGGTGCCGGTGGATGCCGCAGGCAAGGAATTCTATGCCAAGTACATTGAACAATATGGCTACTACGATCTGTTCCTGATCGATCCCAATGGCTATGTGTTCTATTCGGCGGCCCGTGAGTCGGACTATCAGACCAACATGGTGAATGGGAAGTTTGCGTCCTCCGGCCTGGGTCAACTGGTTCGGGACACGTTGCGGAACCGTAGATACGGTCTGGCTGACTTCGCCCCCTACGCGCCTTCAAACAACGAACCTGCCGCCTTTATCGCACAGCCCGTGATCCAGGATGGCAAGACGGAACTGGTGGTTGCCCTGCAACTATCCCTCGGTGCCATTAATGCCATCATGCAACAGCGTGACGGCATGGGCGAAACCGGTGAATCTTACCTGATCGGTAGTGACAATCTGATGCGTTCGGACTCCTTCCTGGATCCGAAGAACCATTCGGTCGTCGCCTCCTTCGCCGATCCGGCCAAGGGCAGCGTCACCTCCGATGCCGCCAAGGCCGCCCTGGCGGGCAAGACCGGCAAGGATATCGTCATCGACTATAATGGCAATCCGGTTCTGTCCGCCTACACGCCGATCGAATTGGGCGGCGTGACCTGGGCCCTGTTGGCCGAAATCGATGAAGCTGAGGCCTTTGCCGTGATCGGTCACCTTAAGTGGTTGATCGCAATCGTTGGCCTAATCGGTGTCGCCGCAATTGGTGTCTTCGGCTTCTTCCTGGCTCGTTCGGTATCCAAGCCCATCGTCGATATGACATCCTCCATGACCGTATTGGCGGACGGCGACAAGACGGTGGAAATACCGGCCCAGGATCGGGTTGACGAGGTCGGTGCCATGGCCAGCGCGGTTCAGGTCTTTAAGGACAATATGATCCGCAATGACCAACTGGTCGCCGAGCAGGAAGCCGCGCGCGCGGAGCGTGAGGAACGGGCTAAGAAGATCGAAGCCATCACCAAGGGCTTTGATGAAAGCGTGGCCGGCATTCTGAAGACGGTGGCTTCCGCCACGACCGAGATGGACGCCACCGCGCGTTCCATGTCCGGTACGGCGGAGGAGACCATGCAGCAATCCGCGACCGTGGCGGCTGCCTCGGAACAGGCGAGTGCCAATGTTCAGACCGTGGCGGCAGCCTCGGAAGAGCTGGCATCGTCAATCGACGAGATTACCCGGCAAGTTACCGAGTCATCCCGTATTACTTCCGAGGCCGTAATTCAGACCGAAAATACCAACCAGTCGGTGCTCAGCCTGAACGAGGCGGCGCAGAAGATTGGTGATGTTGTTGGTCTGATCAACGATATTGCCTCGCAGACCAACCTATTGGCCCTGAACGCCACGATCGAGGCGGCTCGCGCCGGTGAGGCCGGTAAGGGCTTCGCGGTGGTCGCCTCGGAGGTGAAAAATCTAGCCAATCAGACGGCCAAGGCCACGGAAGAGATTGCTGCGCAAATCTCTTCCATGCAGCAGGAAACCAATGGTGCCGTTGATGCTCTGCAAGGGATCAGCGACACCATCGGCAAGATCAACGAGATTTCGACCTCCGTTTCCTCGGCCGTGGAGGAGCAATCCGCCGCGACCCAGGAAATTGGCCGTAACGTTGATCAAGCCGCCAGGGGCACACAAGAGGTGACCGTGAATATCACCTCCGTTAGCGAGGCCACCGCCGAAACCGGTACGGCGGCCACGCAGGTGCTCTCGGCCTCCGAGGAGCTGGCCAAGCAGGCTGACGCCTTGAAGGAAACGGTGGAAAGTTTCCTCAACGACGTTCGGGCCGCCTAGCGCATGTCGCGTTCAATTGAACGCGCAGCCATGCGCTAAAACCTTTAAGATCGAGCAACTTATCCGCAGTCAATTGAATCCAATTGACTGCGGGTTGCTCTAGTCCGAACCTCACAACGGAGCGAAAGCTCCAACAAGGCAAAAAAAAGTCGCCGGATCCACTGATGTGGGTCCGGCGATTGCCGTTTGGGAACGTGACCTCAGACCGAAGCGGCCTGTTTCTCGTGTTCGTCTCCCACCCCTTCATCCGGCTCGGCCAGGGCGGACAGCAGGCGATCCCGAATTGTGTCGAGCCGGGTGGGAGAAGTGATTTTCAGGCCGAACAGGTCCTTGACGTAAAAGACATCCACTGCCCGTTCGCCGTAAGTCGCGATCCGGGCATTGGCGATGGTCAGTGACAAACCATAGAAGGCCTTTGTCAGGTCGTGCAGAAGGGCCGGGCGGTCGCGGCCATTGACTTCAATCACCGTGTGCGCGCGGGAGGCATCATTGTCGATGATGACGGCGGGCTGCACCGTGAAGACGCTGGCCCGGCCCGGCAGGTGGCTGCGTTTTTCGCCCAGCGCGACCGAAAGCAATGTCTCGCCGCTCAATATCTTCGCGATGGTCAGGCGCAGGCGGGCTATGCTGTCCGGCCGCTCAATCGGATTGCCATCCATATCCTGGACTGAAAAAATATCCAGGGCACGGCCGTCGGTGGTGGTGAAGATGCGGGCCCCGGCGATGGTCGCGCCGCTCAAGGTTATGGCCCCGGCCAGGCGGCTGAACAGGCCCGGATGGTCAGTGGTATAGACGGTGACTTCCGTGACCGATTCAAACGCATGGGGCTGCACATCAATGGCGATCGCCTCACCGCCTTCATCCGCGGCCCGCATCAGGCGGGCCCAATGTTCATGATCAGATAATTCGGCCGACAGCCAAAAAGCGGCCACGCCGCGATCCAGATGCTGCTCGATGGCCTCCGCCGGCCAGTCTCGAAGATTTTCGCGCAATGCCTCCTTGACCGTCTCGGCGCGTTCCTCGCGGTTGGCCAGGGGTTGGCCGCCCAGCATGTATTCCTCCGCGCGGCTATACAAGGTGCGGAGCAGTTGCCCCTTCCAGCCGTTCCAGATGCCCGGTCCCACCGCCCGAATATCGCAGACGGTCAGGACCACCAGCAACTTCAGCCGCTCCGGGCTTTGCACATGTTCGACAAAATCGCTGATGGATTTGGGGTCGTCCAGGTCACGCTTGAACGCGGTATTGGCCATGGCCAGATGCCAGCGCACCAGCCAGACCACGGTTTCGGTTTCGGCCGGTTCCATGCCGAGGCGGGGACAAAGCTCCTCCGCAACCTCCGCACCCAGAACGGAATGATCACCGCCGCGGCCCTTGGCTATATCATGCAACAACAGCGCCACGTACAGCACCCGGCGCAGTTTGACCTTACCGATCACTTCCGTGGACAGGGGATGATCCTCCGCCAGATTTCCAGCCTCGATATTGGCCAGTATGCCCATGGCGCGGATGGTGTGCTCGTCCACCGTATAGACGTGATACATATCGTGCTGCATCTGCGCCACGACGCGCCCGAAATCGGGGATAAATCGGCCGAACACGCCGGCTTCATTCATGCGCCGCAAGGTGGTTTCCGGATTACGCTTCGACGACAGGATTTCCAGGAACAGGCGGTTGGCGACCGGGTTCTCCCGCAAGTCACCATCAATCAGACGCAGGTTGCGGGTAATCAGACGCAGGGCCCCGGGGTGGATATCCAACTCCCGCTCATGGGCGACATGAAACAGGCCGATCAATTTTACCGGATCCCGTTGAAAATCGCCTGGGTCCAGCAGGTTGATCCGGTCCCCTTCAACCTGGAAGCCCTCCACCTCCCGTCTGCGCAGACCAAAACGGGGCAGGCGGAAGCGGGGTTGACGTTTGTGCTGTTCTTCCAGGGCGGAACAAAAGATACGGGTCAGATCGCCGACGTCCTTGGCGACCAGAAAATAATGCTTCATGAAGCGTTCAACACCGGAGCTGCCCGCATGGTCCGTATAGCCCAGGCGCTGGGCCAATTCGGGCTGCACATCGAAGGTCAGGCGCTCTTCCGGGCGGTTCGCCAGATAATGCAGATGGCAGCGTACGGTGCGCAAAAACGTCTCCGCCTTGGCGAACAGACGATATTCCTCTTCCGTGAAGACGCCCTGGCCGACCAACTCCGCCACGTCGTCGACGCGGTAAAGATACTTGGCGATCCAGAACAGGGTGTGCAGATCCCGCAGGCCGCCCTTGCCGTCCTTGACGTTGGGTTCCAGCAGATAGCGGCTGTCGCCGACCCGTTGGTGGCGTTCATCCCGTTCGGCCAGCTTGGCTTCGATGAAATCGGGGCCCGTATTGGCCACCACCTCCGTGTCGAAGCGTTCCTTCATTTCCTTGAACAGGGCCTCATCGCCCCATAGATAACGTCCCTCCAGCAGCGTCGTGCGGATGGTTAGATCACTGAGCGAGAGGCGGATGCACTCATTCACCGTGCGCGTGGCATGCCCGACCTTGAGGCGCAGGTCCCACAACATGTAGAGCATATACTCCACCACCTGCTCACCCCACGGGGTCTGCTTGTAGGGCAGCAGAAAAAGCAGATCGATATCCGATTGCGGCGCTAATTCGCCCCGGCCATAGCCGCCGATGGCGACCAGGCCGATGCGTTCCGAAGCGGTGGGATTGGCGGCGCTGTAGACCACATCCGTGGTAAAGTCATATAGCGCCCGGATCAGTTGATCCAACAGATAGCAATTGGCCGTCAGGACCAGATTGCCGCTGCCCCCCGCTTCGAACCGCCGGCGTACCTCGTCATGACCGGCCGCCAGCGCGTCTTTCAAATGTTGCAGGACCGCCCGGCGCAGGTCCATGGAATCGGCCGGATAATCTTCCGCCAATTCCGCCAGTTCATGGCTCAAGGCGGCCCGGTCAATGACCTTTCGCCGGTCAGTGAAGGCATCGCCTTGGGTCATGATTGAAACCTATCCGCCGACGGTGGTGACGCCGCCGTCGATGCAAAAGGTCTGGCCCGTGGTCCAGGCGCCGGCCTTGGACGCCAGATAGACGGCGATGCCGGCCAGATCCTCCGGTTCGCCAAGGCGCCGCATGGGTGTGCCGGCGGATTTTTCGGCCTCGACCTTAGGATCCTCGTACAGGGCGCGGGCGAAATTGGTTTTCACCAGGCCGGGCGCGATACAGTTGACACGGATGTTGTCCTTGCCGAATTCCGCCGCCAGATTGCGCACGATCTGCATATCCGCCGCCTTGGAGATGCAATAGGCGCCCAGCACGGTGCTGCCGCGCAGCCCGCCCACGGAAGAAACAATCATGATGGCGCCGTCCTTGCGGGCCTGCATTTCGGGGATCACATCGCGGCAAAACGCCAGATTGCATTTGATGTTGACGTCCATGGTCTTATCGAACGCATCATCGGGGATATCCAGGGCGGAACCATAGAAGGGATTGACACCCGCGTTCAGAATCAGGATATCGATCTGGCCCCAGGTTTTCCGTGTCGTGGCCAGCAGATTGTCCATTTCTTCCCGGCGTGAAATGTTGCAGGGTACGGCTATGGCCGTGCCGCCCGCGTCATTGATGCCGGCGGCAATTTGATCACACATGTCCGCCTTGCGCGAGGTGACGACAACCTTGGCGCCGTGCTCGGCCAGGGCCTCCGCCATGGCGCGACCGATACCTTTGGTGGAGCCGGTCACAACGGCGACCTTGCCGGTCAAATCAAACAAATTCATTGCCACAATCTTGCTTCCTTTTGATGCTACAGCCCTATTTGCGCGGCAGCATAACCGATCCTTTGTCATTCCGCGCGGGCAAATCGTGTGACTTTGCCCCGATCTGGTTTAGGATCGCACGAGGAGACGGGGAGGGGTTCATGGGTTTATGGATTGCCGTGCATATTTTGGCGGCCGTGTTTTGGGTCGGCGGCATGTATTTCGCACATCAATGTTTGCGCCCGGCGGCGGAACTTCATCTGCCGCCGCCATTGCGTCTGGTATTGTGGCGGGGCGTGCTGCGGCGGTTTTTCTCGCGGGTCTGGCTGGCCATCGCGGCTTTGGTGATCAGCGGCTATATGATGGTCTTTATCTATCTTGGCGGATTTTCCGATTTAGGTCTGCATGTGTATTTGATGCAGGCGGCGGGTTGGGTCATGATCATTTTGTATCTGCATCTTTATTTCGGCCCCTATGCCCGCCTGAAGGATGCCCTGAACGACATGGATTTTGAGGCCGCCGGCGCGCAGCAAGGCAAGATTCGCGGAATTGTCGGCGTCAATCTGATGCTGGGGATCATCACAATCCTGTTGGGAGCAACAGGACGCTATTGGCTACACTAAGACAAAAACAAAAACAAAACGGGAGGGAACAGCATGGGCCGAGTAACGGGCAAGGTTGCCATTATCACCGGCGGGGGCACCGGCATTGG
>JABIRL010000313.1 GCA_018667855.1 Rhodospirillaceae bacterium | reverse complement strand
TGGCCGACGATCGTTTCGCGGCGACCTTCATGGCCTTATTGGCACAGCGGATCGGAGCGGAAATTGGCCGCCGATACCGAACAGAGCGCCTGCAATCCAGCGAAGATGATTTTCGACACCTGATCGAAAACATGGCTCAAGGCTTTTTTGTTTTCAGGAACCAGAAGTTGATTTTTGCCAATCGGGCCTTGGCCACAATCTATGGCTATGATTCGCCTGAAGAATTACTGGCGCTTGGCGATCTGAATTCGCATTGGGCACCCCACGAACTGGACCGGATTCACACATACGCAGCGGCGCGAAAACGTGGTGAACAAGCGCCTCTTAACTACGAATCCGAGGCGATCAAGCGAGACGGCACACGAATTTGGCTGGGTGTCAGAGCTCAGATGATCAACTGGCAGGGCGAAGATTTAATCAGCGCCATGGTCGCCGATATCACGGCCTGGAAGCTGTCTGAATTGGCGCAATTGGAGAGAAACAATTTGTTTCGCCAAATCGTCGAAAATTCACCTGTCGGCATTGCGCTGAAGGGCGTGGATGGCAGTTTTCGAATGGCCAATCGTCGCTACCGTGAACTCCTGGACATAGTCCAGCCAGACATAACCGGCAAGACAAACCTGGACTTCGTGCCCGCGGCCGAGGCCAAGATTGCCTCGGACGGCGACGGACGGGTCTTGGCGGGCGGACAACCTGAAGAGCGAAGCTATGAGCACATCCGTCCCGACGGCTCCAAGGCGAGTTACATCGTTACCAAATTCGCCATCGCCGATGATACCAATAAACCGATGGGCATTGGTTTAATCCTGCAGGACACGACCGAGCGTGACCGGGTCGAACGGGATTTGCGCGAGAGCCGGGCCAGCCTGACTGATTTCGTCGACGTCAGCGCCGATTTCTATTGGCAGACGGACGCCGAGCTTCGCTTCAATTATTTTTCGCCCTCCCTGGAACAGAATATTCCAATCGAGATCAAGGAACTCATTGGCGGGAAAGTTGGCGACACCGTCGCGCCCGATTTCCAGGCTTCGCAACCGTTGCAGCATATCGGACGGCACATGAACGCGCGGCGGCCGTTCCGGGATTTGGTCTATCAACGCCAAGGAAAGACGCCAGGCGAAAGCATATGGATTCGCACATCCGGCAAGCCGTACTACGACGAAAACGGCGAATTTAAGGGCTTTCGCGGATCCTCGACAAATATTACCGAAACGCGAGCCTTGCAGGAGCAGTTGCTTCAATCACAAAAAATGGAAGCTGTAGGTCAATTGACCGGCGGACTGGCCCATGATTTCAACAATCTTTTAGCAATAATCGTTGGCAACGCGGATTTGCTGCAGGCTAATTTATCCCGGGGAAAAAATCTGGCAAAGGCGCCGCAGTTGACCGATTCCATTCTGCGGGCGGCCCAAAGAGGCGCCGATCTCACCCAACAACTCCTGGCCTTTTCCCGTCGACAAGCCCTGTCGCCCAAAACCATCCGACTGGATAAGCAAATCGATGGCATGATCGCAATGTTACAGCGCAGCCTCGGCGCACCGATCAACATCGAAGCAATCAGCGAAAGCGGCCTCTGGCCATGTTTCGTTGACCCCGGTCAATTGGAGAACGTTGTCCTGAACCTGGCCATAAATGCCCGTGACGCCATGCCCGAGGGTGGTGCGCTGAAATTCCATATGGCAAATATTGACCTGGATGAGTACGCCGCCGGGCACGCCCAAGTGGCGCCAGGCGACTATGTATCCCTGGCGATCTCGGATACCGGCACCGGTATCCCGGAAGACATTCTGGACCGGGTTTTTGAACCCTTTTTCACCACCAAGAATCCGGGCCACGGAACGGGTCTGGGGCTCAGCATGGTTTTTGGTTTCGTCAAGCAATCCAATGGCCACGTGACGGTTTCCAGCGAAGCCGATCGGGGCACCACAGTGAAACTTCTACTGCCCCGGGCGGAAGCCGCGGCGGATGAGATCGCCGAAGTGCCGGCATCAATACCCAAAGCGTCCGGTGAATGTATTCTGGTCGTGGAAGATGACCCGGACGTGCGAACCTTGGCCGTCGCCTTTTTAAGCGATCTTGGTTACAGCGCGCTGGAGGCGCCGGATGCCGCCACCGCCCTGGCCATATTGGAACAGATAAGCCACATTGATCTACTGCTCACCGATGTCCTATTGCCCGACGGTATGACCGGCGACCGGATCGCCCGGCAGGCGCCCGATTATCATCCGAATATCAAGGTCATGTATATGTCGGGCTATACCCGCGACGCCCTAATCCATCAGGGAAAACTGGAAGACGGGGTTGTCTTGCTGCCGAAACCGTTTCGCAAGGCTGATTTGGCCCAAAAGCTGCGCCAGGCCCTGGACTGACGGTTTCCATGCTCTGCCATGACGCTGATTTGGGGCGGTGATTTGGGGCGGTGATTTGGGGCGGTGGCTTGGGGCGGCCGTTTTCATCAATCTGCCACCGCCGCTTCGACGATACTCTGAAATGTTGCCAGAACCTCTGCCTGCCTATGGCGCAATTGCTGCTCCAATTGCGCCAGGGTTTGGCTGTCGGTGATCCGCAGCACTGCGTTGGCGAGGCCCTTGGGCGCGTCGGAAGGATCAAATTCACCAACTACGGCGATACGAAACAATGCCATCAGGTCGCGGTAGAGCCCGGAAGCGGCGATCAGGAGATCCGCGTCGGGACGGGACAGAAAGCCCAACCGCGCCAGATTGGTTAAGGCTCTGCAGGTATTCGCGGCCAGCACCTCGGGCGCCTCTCCGGCGTGCGCCAGCTGGAGGAACTGGGCAAGGAACTCAATATCCAGCAGTCCGCCCCGGACCAGTTTTAATTCCCAGGGATTGATATTTCCCGGCCCGGCCTGTTTAACCAGCCGTTGCCGCATGGCCACGACATCTGTGGCGATCACCCCCCGCTCCCGCGGGTGACACAACACCTCCCCGATCGTGCCCGCGATGCGGGCCACCAGCGCATCCTCGCCGGCGATGACCCGGGCCCGGGTCAGCGCCATATGTTCCCAGGTCCAGGCCTCGTTACGCTGATAATCGCCAAAACCATCGAAGCGGGTCGCCACGGGACCGGAATTGCCCGAAGGCCGCAGCCGCATATCCACCTCATACAATTTACCTTCGGCGGTGGGCACGGTCATGGCGTTGATCAGGCGTTGGCTGAGACGGGAGAAATACTGCTGCGCCGGTAAGGGCCGCGCACCATCCGAAATACTATCGGGGTCAGGGTAGTCATAGACGAAAATCAGATCCAGGTCGGATTCTCCGGTCAATTCGCGGCTGCCCAGTTTACCCATGGCGACGATGGCCATAGCGCCGCCGGTGATAACGCCATGACGTTCATTTTCGGCAAAGGCGTCGCTAACCCGGGGCAACAGGGCGCCAAGGGCCGCTTCCGCCAGATCGGCATAACCGGCGCCCGATCTGTCGCCATCGATGGTCGCGCCCAAAATCTGCACACCGATCTGAAACTTGCGTTCCTTGACATGGCGCCGGGTCAGATCGAGGACGTCCTGAAAGTCCGCCGCTTCATCCATGGCGCCGGCGAATTCCGCCCGCAGGGCCGGCAGGGTGGGGGGCGCGACCAGGAATTCAGCGCTGGTCATGGCATCGACAACGGTTGAGTTTTCCGCCAGGTAATTGGCCAGGCGCGGCGCGCTGCCCATGATTTCGGCCAGCAGGTCCAGCAATTGCGGCCGCGCCGTCAGCATGGAAAATAGTTGCACGCCGGTGGGCAAATTCGAAAGAAACCGGTCGAAACGCCCCAATGTCGCATTGGGATTGGCGGTATCGGCGAAGGCCTGCAGCAACGCCGGCATCAGGGCGGTCAGCAGTTCCCTGGCCCGGGCCGAGCGCATGGCCCGGTAACGGCCATGATGCCAGCTGCGGACCGTCTGGGAGGCGCCCTGGGCGCCTTCGAACCCCATTTTAGTCAGCTCCTCCAGGGTGTGGGGATCATCGTCGGTACCGGTGAAAAGCAAATTACCATCGCCCAGGCGATCGGGCGTCGCGTCGAACAGCAGGCCGTGGTGATGGCGCACCCGGCCCAGATGGTGCAGCAAGGCGGCACGGAAATCGGTTCCCGTGGCGAACCCCATGAACGCGGCCATATGGTCCACGCCGTCCGCCGTTTTGGGCATGGTTTGGGTCTGTTCATCCGCCACCATTTGCAGGCGATGTTCCAATTGCCGCAAGAATTCATAGGCTTTCGTCAATTCATCTGCCGCGACGCCGTCGATCCAACCGCCCATGGCCAGCGCGTCCAGAGCGGCGACGGTGGCGGAGAGGCGCAGACCCGGTTCCCGGCCGCCGGCGATCAGTTGCTGGGTCTGGGCAAAAAATTCGATATCCCGAATGCCGCCCCGGCCTAGTTTGACATTGTGCCCCTCGACCGCGATATCGCCGTCGCCTTCGTGGCTATGAATTTTGCGCATGATGGAATGAATATCCGCGATCGCGGCATAATCCAGATTGCGGCGCCAGACAAAGGGCTGCAGACGTTCCAGAAATTCGGCGCCGGCCGCCAAATCGCCGGCCACGGGGCGGGCCTTGATCATGGCGGCCCGTTCCCAGTTCTGCCCCAGACTTTCGTAATATTGCTCTGCCGCGCCCATGGCCACGACAACGGGCGTCACGCCGGGATCGGGACGCAGCCGCAGATCCGTGCGCAGGACATAGCCGTCCCGCGTGGGCTCCTGCAGCATTTTGACCAGGTCGCGGATCAGACGGATGAAACAGTCCTGTGCCGTGCGTGGGCCCACATAAGGTACCGCTTCCTCATCATAGAGGGCGATCAGATCCACATCCGAGGAATAATTCAGCTCGTTGGCGCCTAGCTTGCCCATACCCAAAACCACCAGGCCACTTCCCTGTTCGGGTTGCTTCAGGTCTGGCGGATCCAAATCCCCACGCCGCGCCGCATCCCCCAAAAGCCAGCGCACAGCCCCCCCGATCGCCCCATCGGCGAACCGCGACAAGGCGTTCGTAACCTGGGCTAAATTCCAGGCGCCGGATATATCCGCCGCGGCCACCAACAAAGCGACCCGCCGCCGGGCCACGCGCAAGACGACCATTGCCCGGTCCATATCGCCCGCGCCATCCAGTTCCCGGTGCAATGTGGTCAGAATATCCGACAGGTTCTGGTCCGGGCTACGGGCAAACAGCAGGGATAAAACGTCCGGATCGGACTGTGCCACCCGAACCAGAAATGGACTATTGCCAAAGATCGCGGATAACAGCCGGTCAGCCGGCGGACGGTCCCAGGCCAGGGCCATCCCGCCATCCCGGTCGGTATCTTCCTGCCCCTCAATGGCACGTCGAAGATCGGCCATGACATCCTCGGCCCTGGCGCCGTCATGGGCCATTGCAGTGAAATCTTCGGGAAAGGGATAGCCCGGCTTTGACATGAAAGCATTACGCTCCAAATTGGTTCGGAACTCTGCTTCCTATATTGCCGCCCTCGATTGTCCGGGACAATCTTTACCTGTCCGGTCTAACTGTTGCAGATCATCCGAACAGGCCGGCCGCCCACGGATCGCCGCTGCGTTCCGACAGCATGGTGCGCAACTTATCCAGTGCCTGGCATTCGATCTGGCGGACCCGTTCTTTGGAAATACCAAGCTTGCGGCCCAACGACTCCAAAGTCAGGCCCGTTTCGCTTAGGCGGCGCTGGCGGATAATGATCTGTTCCCGGTCGTTTAGTTGGTTCAGGGCATCATTCAGCCATCTGGTCCGCTTACCGGCATCAACCCGGCCGCGAACGACTTCTTCCGGCCCCGGTCGATCATCGACCAGCAGGTCCTGCCATTCGCCGTTGCCATCTTCGCCGACGGTTGCGTTCAAAGAGCGGTCGGCACCGGACAGGCGGCCTTCCATGGCGCATACGTCGGCGACCGGGACCTTCAGCGCATCGGCGATCTTGGTTTGGCTGGTGATCGTCAACGGGCCATCCGGACGGTCCGCCATCTGCGCCCTTAACCGCCGGATATTGAAGAATAATGATTTCTGGGACGCCGTGGTGCCGGTTCGGACAATGGACCAATTACGTAATATGTAATCCTGGATCGCGGCTCTGATCCACCATGTGGCGTAGGTGGAAAACCGCACCTCCCGCTCGGGATCGAAGCGCTCGGCCGCCTGCATCAGACCGACCGTGCCTTCCTGTATCAAATCGCCCATGGGCAGGCTGTAATTACGAAACCGCGCCGCCATCGCCACGACCAGCCGAACATAGGCGCTGACCAATTCATGCAATGCGTCTTCATCACCCTGATTACGCCAACGCCGGGCTAAGTCCTGCTCCTGCTCCCGTTCAAGTAACGGCGCCTTCATTGCCTGTTTCACGAAATTTCGTCCGGCCTGTTGCGCTTCCCTGGTGTCCGAATGCGCCATGCGTAACCCCCCTTACAAAACATCGAATTCAGATCATACTCTATTTGTAAGATTAATATGACATACTTGAACGTAAATGGGAATTAGAATTAGACGCATTCTAAAAATTTAATTAGCCGAAAAAAGCTAATGATTGCATTATGTTATTTCAAATGAAACAATTTATCACCATATTGCAACAAATTAATCACAATTGTGATGATGATGAGTGACTCAGAAACGAAAAGTAACATTTCTGTTTCAATATCGCACAAACCTCCAAGACGCCGCCTCAATGTTTCGCGAGGCGGCGTCTTGATCGTCTGTTTTGCGCTATGGCGTTAGCGGTTGCGCTCTTCGAAAGCCGCGATTTCACCCATGAATGGCGCCGCGATATCCGCATTGATCTTGCAATCAAGAAAAACCGGGCCGCTTGGGTTATTCAATAAGGGCGCCGCCGCGGCCAAATCATCCAACGAGCGTATTGTCGCAACCTCGAACCCGAAGGCGGCCGCGACAGGGGCAAAATCCACATCCGGGAATAATGACTTCGCCACGGGCTGTTGGTGTGCCCGCAACAGATGCAGTTCGGCGCCGTAGGCGCAATCGTTCATCACGATAACCACCAAGGGCAGATCTTCCCGCGCCGCCGTTTCCAACTCGCTTATACTCATGACGAACCCGCCGTCACCGATCAACAACACTGTCGTGGCATCCGGACGCGCCTTGGCGACACCCAGGGCGGTGCCGAAACCAAGGCCGATGGAGGCGAATTCGTTGGTCATCTTGAAATGCGCCGGTCCTGGGCCGGAGATGTAGGGCACGACACCGAGGAAATTGCCGGCGTCATAAACTATATTCCGGTTCTCGGGCAGCAGACGGTCCAGTTCCAGGCCGAGGGAACGCGGGTCGACCGTGTGGGCGGTATGGGCCACCTGAAAGTCGTCCGCGATATCAAAGTCGGCGATCGCCCCTCGGGTCGCGGCGTCGTGAAACGGTTTTTCATCCGCGCCACGGTCGGGCACGGCCGCCAAAATCTGTTCCGCCACCAGCCGGGCATCACCCACCACCGCCACATCCGCTTCGGTGTAACGACCGATATTTGCCCGGGACCGGTCGATATGGATCAACGGCACAGCGGGCAGGGATTCGCCGAAGCTCATGGTGAGGAAATTCAAGGCCGCGCCAAAGACCAGCACGCAATCCGACTGTTGCGCATATCGCCGTGCCATGGAATGGGAGAACGAGCCGATGATGCCAAGATTGTTGGGATTGCCGCGGAACATATCCTTGCCGCGCGCCGAGGTGGCAAGCAGGGCGCCGGTTTTTTCAGCCAACTCCACCAACACCGGGGCGGCGTTGGAAAGATGCGCGCCCATGCCCGCCATGATCAGGGGCCGTTGGCTATTGGCCAACAGGGCCACGGCCATGGCAACGGTCTGGGTCCGCCCCGGCGAGGGAGCCATGGGCGGGGGCATGGTAACCGGCTGCTCGCCATCCCGCACTTCGATATCGGCCAATTGCACATCGGTCGGCAGATGCAGGGTGACGGCGGTCCCGCGCATGGCCGCGCGGACCGCATCGGCCAGGGCGGTGCGGGCCCCTTGTGGCGAGGTCGGGAAGAAATTTTGCAGCCCCGCCGCGGCCATGACGCCGCGGGAATTGAAAGCCTTATAGTCCGGTCCGATACCATTGATCGCGCCGCCGCCCACCGGGGCCTCGCCATAGATGATCAATACCTTCGATCCCGTGCGCGAGGCGCTGATGGCGGCGTGCAGGCCATTGGCCGCCGCCGGTCCCCGGCCAATGACGGCGATACCCAGTTCACCGGAGGTGGCGGCATAGCCTTCCGCCATAGCGATGGCGTTGTTTTCGTGCCGCGCGCCATAAAAATTCACGCCGATGACGTCCAACTCGGTCGCGAACATGGCGGTGTCGTCGCTCATCAAGCCGAACACGCTATGAATGCCCAGGTTCTGGATATCGTGGGCCAGGGCCCGATAGGTGGGCATGGTTTGATCTGTCATGGCTTTTCCTCCGCTGCTATTGCTGTTGCCCCGAGTATAGAGCACATTCTGATCAAGCCATGCCATTTGATGGCCCCGGATGTAAGGAATTCCAAACATGCCCAGCGCCGCGACACGCAAACCGATCTATCCGGTCAACAAATATTTGGAAGGTAACTATGCGCCGATCCAGGACGAACGGATCGTACGGTTCGAGGACATGACCGTGATCGGCAAGGTGCCGGACGATCTGGACGGCGTCTATGTGCGGAACGGCCCGAACAACCAACATCAGCCGTTGGGAAAATATCACCGCTACGATGGCGACGGCATGTTGCATGGGGTGCATTTCAAGGACGGCCGGGCCACCTACCGCAACAAATGGATCCAAACCAGTTGCTTTGGGGAAGAGACGGCGGCGGGCCAGGCATTATGGGGCGGCATGCTGGATCCGCGCCGGACGGACCGCCCGGATATGCCCCTGAAGGATACGTCCAACACGGACGTGGTCATGCACAGGGGCAAACTGGTCACCACCTGGTATATCTCGGGCGATCCCTATCTGGCGGACCCGGTCACGTTGGATCCCCTAGGGCCGTCGGATTTCAACGGCCGGCGGACAACGAAAATCTCCGCCCATTCCAAGACCGATGAAAGCACCGACGACTTCATCTTTTTCGATTACAACCGCGACTTTCCCTATATGCATCAAGGGGTGATCAACAGCGAAGGCGAGATGACCGCCTTCACGCCCGTGGAACTGCCTGGCCCCCGCATGCCCCACGATATGTGGATCAGCCGCAAGCATACCATCCTGCATGACTTGCCCCTGATCTGGGACGAGGAAGCCTATCGCCACGGCCGGGTGAAGCTGAAGTTCGAAGAAACCTGGCCGACCCGTTTCGGCGTCATCCCCCGCCACGGCGCGGTGTCCGAAATCCGCTGGTACGAGTTCGAACCCTGCTACATCCTGCACACCATCAACGCCTGGGAGGATGGCGACTGGCTGCATATGACCGGCTGCCGTATCCATCCCCATCACGATGCCCAGGGCAACCCGGACCTTAGCTCCATCACCACGATCATGGGCCGCCACGGCCTGGACGCGCGCCTTTATTACTGGTCCGCCAACCTGAAGACCGGCGCCACCAAAGAGGGCATGCTGGACGAAAAATGGAATGGAGAATTTCCGACCTGGAACAATGCCACCATGGGCACGCATATGAAATATGCCTATTGCGCCAAGATCAATCACGAACCGGTCATCAACTTCCCCGGCCTGATCAAGTTCGATCTGGATACCGGCGCCAGCGAATATTATTCCGAGGGGCCCGGCTATACATATAGCGAAGCGCCGTTCGCGCCCGCCGCCAACGCCAGCGCGGAAGACCACGGTTATGTCGTCAGTTTTGTCCGCAACGGCTCGGCGCAGCAATCGGAAGTGCATATTTTCGATGCGCAAAACTTCGCCGACGGTCCGGTCTGCAAACTGATCCTGCCCTGCCGGGTGCCGGAGGGCTTTCACGCCACCTGGGCCAGAGGAGATATGTTGGGAGATATGTTGAAGGAGTTTTAGGCGATGGAAGTCTGGACCACGGGGGCCGCTTCGCCGCGCGGCATCATCAAACTGGCGCGCACGGTGGAGGCGAACGGCTGGGACGGCCTGGCCGTGGTCGACAGCCAGAACCTGTCGGGCGACCCTTATGTTTCGCTGGCCATGGCGGCGACGGTGACCGAACGCATCGGGCTGGCCACGGCGGTAACCAATTCGGTCACCCGCCACGCGGCCGCTACGGCAACGGCCATCGCCTCCGTGCAGCGGGTGGCGGACGGCCGGGCCACCTTGGGCATCGGGCGGGGCGATTCCGCCCTGGCTCATCTGGGCCGGGCGCCGGGCAAGGTGGGCCATTTCGAAACCTATATGCGGCATTTGCAGGCCTATCTGCGCGGCGAGGCGGTACCGTTCGAGGAAATTGATATCCCCCTGGAGGTAGCCCCGCCCATGTCGGAGCTGCACCTTCACGACGCCCCCACGGAAAGCCGCATCGCCTGGATCGCGGGCACACAAAAGGTGCCGGTGGAAGTGGCGGCGACAGGACCCCGGGTGATCGGCATCGGCGCCTGCCACGCGGAACGGGTGATGTTCACCCTGGGCGCCGATCTTGACCGCCTGGCCTGGGGTATCAAGGTAGCCCGGGAAGCACGGCAACAGGCAGGCCTGGACCCCAACGGCGTGGCTTTCGGCGCCTACCTCAACCTGGCCTGCCACGCCGATATCGCCGCCGCCCGCAATCTGGTGCGTGGCGGGTTGACTACCTTTGCCCGCTTCAATGTCATGCATGGCCGTACCATGGGGCCCTGGTCGGACGCGGCGCAAAGCGCTCTGCATACCCTGGTCAGCAACTACGATATGAACAAACATACACAGGGCGACAGCCGCCAGGCCGGCACCCTGACCGGCGATTTCATCGACCACTTCGCCATCGTCGGCACGCCGGAGGCCTGTCTTGAAAGATTGCAGGGCCTGGCCGCCCTTGGCCTGGACAAAATTGTCATCGGCGGCCGCATTGCCCTGTCGGGCAATCCCGACGCCGCCCGTGCCCTGGAATTATTGGAACAGCAGGTCCTGCCCGCCCTACGGTGACAGCCGACTGGCTGTCGCCGCCGGCCGTCGCCGCAGCATAATCACGGCGACCACCGCCGCCGGCAGCGCGACGGCCAGATAGGCCGCCTGATATCCAAAGGGAAAATACAACGCGCCGAACAATATGGGCGAGGCGACCTGGCCGGCGGTGCCGAATGCAAGAACCCCGCCCGTCAGCCGCCCCACCGCGCCGTCGGGGGCGATGCGGGCCACTTCCGATAGCAGAACGCCATGCCAGGACAGCGCCGTCATGGCGATCACCACGCAAACGGCGGAAACCTGCCACTGGCTCCATTCGGGTGAAAACGCGCCCATGGCGGCGGCGGCCACCGCCATCACCGCCGCCAGCAAACCAAGCAGAGGCCGTGCCGGCATAATGGTCGAGGCAACAAGGCCCCAGAAAATCCGTGCCGGCACCGCAACCAGGGTGGTCAGGCCAAGGATAGCGCCGGCCTCCACTGCCGTGTAGTGCAATTCCTCATACAGATAGACCACCGTGAAATTGGTAAAGATCGCCTGCAGGCCGACGAAGACAAAAGCGGCCATGGCCATGGCCCGCAACGCCGGCTGTTGCAGCACCGCGCGAACGGTTTCTTTCACATCGCCGAATGCCAGTTTTTGTTCCGGGTTCCGGTCCCGGTCGAATTCCCGGCGGCAGGGTTGCAGACCAGCCGCGATGACCAGGCAAATCCCGGCCGTGACCAGCAGGGCCGACTGCCAGCCGATCCAGACCGAGAGCGGCAGCACCAACGCACCGGCAATGGCGATGCCCGCCGGCACGCCGGTCTGTTTGATGGAAAAAATAAATGGTGCGATTCTTGGCGGCGCATAGCGGGCCAGGATTTCCGAGCTGGCCGGCGTAGCGGAGGTCGAACCGGCACTGATCAGCACGGCGCCCAATGTCAACATCACGATGCCGGTCCAATAGTCGATACCGGCCAAGGCGGCCAGCACCAGGCCCCCGGCCATGAGCAGGCCGCCGACCTGGCTCATGCGTATGGCGCCATAGCGAATGATGAAGGTGCCGCAGCCGGCCATGACCAGCACGCCAATGACGGCAAACACCCAGGTATAGGCCAGCACCGCCTGTGACGCGGCGCCAAGTTCCAGGGCGATGGCGGGAAACAGCACCGGAATGGCGGTCTTGGCCACGGTGGCCATGGTCTGCTGGACCAGCATGGCGACAACGGCGAGGAGGAGCAGCGGCACGGCGGTATCCGGAATTATTCCTGGGGATCGGTGGCAAGAATGCTGCCGGCCAGATATAGCGTACCGCAAATCAGTACTCTGGGCGTCACGGCCGATTTCGCGATCTGTTTCAGCGCCGCCGCGACATCTTTCGACTGGCTTGCATCAAGACCCAGGTCCGTAGCCGCTTGAACGATCCGCTCAGGCGCCATTGCCGCCTCTTCATAGGGGACCGGCACGGCGTGGATGTCCGGCTGAAGCGTACGGAACGGGGCCAGAAAGTTTTCCACGTCCTTGTTGTTCAACATACCCACGATCAGATGCAGGGGCCGCTGCTGCTCGTCCCGGTCCCGCCATTCGGCCAGGGTTTCGGCCAGGGCGGCACCAGCGCCCGGATTATGGCCGCCATCCAGCCAAAGCTCGCCCGTAAATCCTTCGCACAGCGGACCCTTGCGCAAAGGCTGCAAACGACCCGGCCAATTGGCTGTGGTCAGGCCCGTCGCCAGGTCATCCGCGCTCAATGAAAATCCATGCAGATTTTGCAGACAGGCCAGCGCCAGACCGGCATTCTGAACTTGATGCACGCCCCCGAGGACCGGCGCCGGCAGGCGCAGTTTTTCCGCTGACGAGGTGAACTCCAATTGTCCGCCGTTGCCCCGCACATGCCAGTCATGATCCTGACACAGCAAATCGGCTCCAACCGCCTTGGCATTGTCCTTTATGGCCTGCGCGGCTTCCGGTGCCTGACGGCTGATCACGCCGGTCACATTGGGTTTCAAAATACCAGCCTTCTCGTGGGCGATGCCCGCCAGGCTGTCACCAAGGAAGTTCTGATGGTCCATGGACACGGTGGTGATTGCCGTCAGCAACGGCGCCTCGATCACGTTGGAGGCATCAAGGCGCCCGCCCAGGCCGGTCTCGAGCAGCAGGATATCGGCCGGCGTGTCGCGAAAGGCCAGAAACGCCGCCGCCGTGGTAATCTCGAAATACGTAATGGGATCACCACCGTTCGCCGCCTCGCAGGCGCTCAATACGGCGATCAGCTCATCATCCGTGATCAACGCACCGGCCAGGCGTATGCGTTCGTTGAAGCGTACCAGGTGCGGCGAGGTCATGACATGCACCCTGGCGCCCGACGCTTCCAGGGCCGCGCGCATATAGGCGATGGTCGAACCCTTGCCATTGGTGCCCGCGATATGCATCACGGGCGGCAGGTTTCGTTCCGGGTGGTCGAGAATTCGCAGCAGGCGCCGCAAGCGGCCCAGGGACAGATCAATCAGCTTTGGGTGCAGCCGGATCAGCCGGGCGAGGATAACCTCGGGCGGTGTGATGCCCAGTTCAGGGCGCGCCGCCAGGTTCATCCGTCTTGGCCTTTTGTCCCCCACCCGGTCTCGTAGTCTGTCCAGCAGCCATGGGTAGAGGTATTTCCAGATCCGGTGGCGGTAGAGAGATGACCTGCCCCGAGGGCGGCCGGTTGCCCAGCAATTCAACCACCCGGATCAGCGTTTCCCGCAACTGGTGGCGATGCACGACCATGTCCAGCATGCCGTGTTCCAACAGGTATTCGGCGCGCTGGAAGCCTTCCGGCAGGCGTTCGCGAATGGTGTTTTCAATCACCCGGGGGCCGGCGAAACCGATCAGGGCGCCGGGTTCTGAAATGGCGATATCGCCCAGCATGGCATAGCTGGCGGTTACGCCGCCGGTGGTCGGGTCGGTCAGAACCGAGATATAGGGCTGGCCGGCTTCCTGCAGCATTTGCACGGCAATCGTGGTGCGGGGCAATTGCATCAGGGACAAAATACCCTCCTGCATACGGGCCCCGCCGGCGGCCGCGAAGATGATCAGCGGAACATCCTGGACCACGGCCAGTTTGGCGGCGGCGATGATCGCTTCCGCCGCGCCCTGGCCAAGGGAGCCGCCCATGAAGGAAAAATTCTGCACCGCGATGACGGCGCCGTGGCCACCCAGCTTGCCATGGGCGACGACCACGGCATCCTGCTGTCCGGTCTTGCCCTGGGACTCCTTAAGCCGATCCGAATAACGCTTCTGGTCACGAAATTTCAAGGGATCGGCGGCGACTTCCGGCAATTCAATGACCGAGAATTCGCCATCATCGAACAAATGGGGGAAGCGGTCATCGGGGCCGACCCGAAGATGGTGGTCGCAATGCTGGCAGACGAACTGCCGTTGCTTGATTTCCTTGTGATGGATCATCTGGCCACAATTGGGGCATTTGGTCCAAAGGTTGTCGGGCACCTCGCGCTTGCGCACCAGGGCCTGAATTTTCGGCCGGACGAAGTTGCTTAACCAATTCAAGATTTCGCTCCCGTGCCGGCGGCGGCAACGCCGGCCGCCAGTTGCCGGGTCAGATCCAGGACCGCATCCACCGTTCCCTCGGTGGCGTTTCCGTTGTCATCCAGGCTGTCGCGCACCGCATCGGTGAAGGCGGTACCGACCACCGCGCCATTGGCCACGCCGGCAATCCCCTTGGCCTGCTCCGGTGTACGGATGCCGAAACCGACCGCGATGGGCAGATCCGTATAGCGGCGAATACGCGCCACCGCTTCGCCCACAGTATCCGCATCAGCCGAGCCGGCGCCGGTGATCCCGGTGTAGGAGACGTAGTAGACAAAGCCTGAGGTGTTCGCCAACACGGCCGGCAGACGCGCATCGTCCGTGGTCGGCGTTGCCAGACGAATAAAACTAAGCCCCGCATCCAAGGCCGGCAGACAAAGCTCGTCATCCTCCTCGGGCGGCAGGTCGACCATGATCATGCCGTCGATACCCGCCGCGACCGCCGCCGCCAAAAAGGCCTCCACGCCAAAGGTATGGATGGGATTGTAATAACCCATCAGAATTATCGGTGTTTCCGTGTCGGATTTTCGGAATTTCGCCGCCATGGCCAAAGTTTTCTTCAAGGTAATGCCGGCCTTCAGGGCTCGCAGCCCGGCCACCTGGATGGAGGGGCCATCGGCCATGGGATCGGTGAAGGCCATGCCCAGTTCGACGATATCGGCGCCCGCGGCCGGCAGTCCCGCCAATATCCTGGCCGCGGTCTCAAGGTCCGGATCACCAGACATAACATAGGTCACCAGGGCGGCGCGGCCCTCGTCCCGCAGCTTTCCGAAGCGCGCCTCAATCCGGGCCCGGCCCCAAAGCGGCGCGCTCATATCCGCACCCCCAGCATCTCGGCAACGGCGAAGATGTCCTTGTCGCCCCGACCGCACATATTCATGACGATGACATGGTCCTTTGGCAGGTCCGGCGCGATCTTCGCCACATGGGCCAGGGCGTGGGCTGGCTCCAGTGCCGGAATGATGCCTTCCAGTTTGCTGCAAAGCTGAAAGGCCTCCAGGGCCTCGGCATCCGTGGCGGAAACATAATTGACCCGGCCCATGTCGTGCAGCCAGGAATGTTCCGGCCCGATACCGGGATAATCCAGGCCGGCGGAGATGGAGTGGGCTTCGGTAATCTGGCCGTCGTCGTCCTGCAACAGATAGGTTCGGTTGCCATGCAGCACGCCGGGCCGCCCGCCGGTGATGGAGGCCGCATGGCGCCCCGTCTCAATTCCGTCGCCCGCCGCCTCGACGCCGTAAATCTCCACGCCTTCGTCATCCAGGAACGGATGAAACAGCCCCATGGCGTTCGAGCCGCCGCCGATGCAGGCCACCAGGGTATCGGGCAGGCGGCCCTCGGCCTCGAGGATCTGTTCCTTCGCCTCGTCGCCAATGACCGATTGGAAATCCCGTACCAGTTCCGGATAGGGGTGGGGCCCGGCCACGGTGCCGATGATATAGAAGGTATCAGCCACATTGGTAACCCAGTCGCGCATGGCCTCGTTCAGGGCATCCTTGAGGGTGCGGGAGCCGGAGCTGACCGGCACCACCTCGGCGCCGAGCAGCTTCATGCGGAACACGTTGGGCTGTTGGCGCTCCACATCCACTTCGCCCATATAGACCGTGCAGGGCAGGCCAAACAGGGCCGATACGGTGGCCGAGGCGACGCCGTGCTGGCCGGCCCCGGTCTCGGCGATAATGCGGGTCTTGCCCATGCGCTTGGCCAGCAGGATCTGGCCCAGGCAATTGTTGATCTTGTGGCTGCCGGTATGGTTCAACTCGTCCCGTTTGAAATAGATCCTGGCACCGCCGAAATGTGCAGTCAGGCGCTCGGCGAAATACAGCGGGCTGGGCCGCCCGGCGTAATGGGCCAGATAATAATCCAGCTCTTCCCGGAAGCCGGGATCGTTCTGGGCGGCGCGATAGGCCTGTTCCAGATCCAGGATCAGGGGCATCAAGGTTTCGGCGGCAAAACGGCCGCCATGGATGCCAAATCGGCCAGCCCCATCGGGCCCGGTTCTATAGGAATTTGGTTTCGACATGATAACTCGATGCTATGTCAGAGGGTCTTAACGGCGTCAAGAAAAGCTTTGATGGCGGCGGGGTCTTTCTCGCCAGGCGCCCGTTCGACGCCCGTGGAGACATCCACCGCAAGGGCCCCCGCGATAGTCACCGCCTGAACCACATTGCCGGCATCCAAGCCGCCCGCAAGCATCCATGGCTGCCGCCAGTGCCGGCCCGCCAGCAAATTCCAATTGAATACCAGGCCATTACCCCCCGGCAGCGCGTCAGCCATGTCCTTGGGCGCCTTGGCATCGAACAACAGCATATCAGCAACGCCGTCGAAGGCCGCCGCCTCGTCCAGATCTTCCGCCTTGGCCACTTTGATCGCCTTCATCACGGGCAGTCCCGTCAGCGCCTTGATACGGGCCACCCGGTCCGGGCTTTCGCCGCCGTGCAGTTGGATAAGATCCAGGGACACATGGGCCAAAACCTCTACCAGCAGATCGTCTTCGGGATCGACGAACAGGCCGACTTTTATTACCCTCTCCGGCACCAGTTGGGCCAACGCGGCCGCCTGTACGGGCGTCACGGCGCGGGGCGAGCGCGGAAAGAACACCAGGCCAATATAGCGCACGCCACCCGCGACGGCGGCCGCGATCATGTCGGGGTCCTTCAAACCGCAAATTTTCACCGCTATGGGCATAATTTCGGCGGAACTGTTCATGGCGCGGTTTATATCAAGACGCAGGCGATTTGTCCCGATCAAGACGTTAGAGCATGTCGCGGCTAATCGGATTCATTTGATGGCCTTACCAATCCATTGGGGTAGGCGCGTGGCGCAGCGCGATGTGGGGCATCGGGTAAGCTGCGCAACGCCGCCCAATGGATTGGTAAGGCCACCGCAGGCCAGCTCACAAGGTCCCGTGGCGGCGTTGCGATTTTTGGACGATATCCCACATCGACCTGCAAACCGCGCCTACCCACGGGAACTTGTGAGCCGGTCAAATGGTTCCGATTAGCCGCGACATGCTCTAGGTCACGTTTACAGATTCTGCATCACCAGCTTTGCCGCCGCCAGATCTTCCAACGCCGTGCCGACGGATTTGAACAAGGTGATGTCGTCGTCTTCGCCGTCGACCCGGCCCCGGACCAATCCCCTGGTCAAATCGAACAGATCGCCCTGTATATCATCTTCGTTGATCGTGCTGTTGGCCAGGGGGATGGCGATATCACCGCCCTCGACCAAGGCCCCTTCGCGGGTATCCACATAGAGGCGGGCGCGGGCTGCGGCCCGGTCGTCGCACTCCCGCATATCCGGGCGGAAAGCCCCGACCAGGTCCAGATGGCAGCCGGCGGGCAGCCAATCGCCCCGGACCAGCGGCGTGGAGGACAAGGTGGCGCAACTGACCAGATCCGCCTGGCGGACCGCGGCCTCCAGATCTGCACTGGCGGTGATTTCAACACCATCGATGCTTAGATTTTCGGCCAGGGCCCGGGCCTTGTCACCGTTGTGGTTCCAGATCGTCACGGAAGAAATCGGCCGCACGGCTTTATGGGCCCGGATCAAATAGGGCGCCAGGGAGCCCGCCCCGACCATGACCAGTTTTGCCGCATCGGCCCGGGCCAGATAGTCAGCCGCCAGGGCGGAGGCGCAGGCGGTGCGCCGCAGGGTCAATTGTACGCCGTCCAGAAGCGCCTGGGGCTGCCCGGTGGTACCGTCCAGCAATAGATAATTACCCAGGATGGAGGCCAGGCCCGCCTTGCCGTTGTCGGGGAATACCGTGACCAGTTTGATGCCGATCTGATCGCCGCTTTGCCAGGCGGGCATCAGCAACAAGGTGCCGTCGGCCACGCCCGGTGTGGGGATGTTGTGGTGATGACGCAAGGGCACATCGCAGCCGGTGCGGAACATCCCGCGCAACGCCTCGACCAGAGCACGGTCATCAAGGGCGTTGTCGACCTCTTCGGCGCTGACCAATCGCATGTTCGGGTCCTTATGTTTCTTTAGATTAAGCGGCCTTGACGACGGCTGTCGCCGACGTGGTCTCGCTTTCGACCTTGGCGGCGGCGCCTTCGGCCTGGCGCAGTTCGTCTTCCAGACGGCGCACCGTGCGCTGTTCTTCACGCAATTCCCGTCGCCATCGCCCGGCCCGGATCCAGGCGATAAGGCCGCCGACAATCAAACCGGCGAAAACGCCGGCGAAGACCAGGCCGTATAACGGCGCTTCAATATTCAACGGCGTCGGATCAAGGGACAGCGTCACGGCATGGCGATTGGCAACGGCGAAGGCCACGAATAGAACGGTCAACGGCACCAACAGCAGCCAAAGTAGAAGTCTCACCCTTGCCCCTGCCCGGCTAGTCGTCGGTTTCGGCGGCGTTGGCGGAATTGTCCCCGCCCGAGGCATTCAATCTTTCGCGTAGATCCTTACCGGTCTTGAAGAAGGGGACAAATTTTTCCGCCACCGCGACGGAATCGCCAGTGCGGGGGTTGCGGCCAATCCGGGCCGGCCGCCGCTTGACCGAAAAGGCGCCGAAACCGCGCAACTCCACCCGGTCACCACGCTGCAGCGCATCGGTGATTTCATCGAATACGGTCGTGACAATGCGTTCCACATCGCGCTGATAAAGATGCGGGTTTTGTTCCGCCAGTCGGGCGATCAATTCAGACTTAATCATCTTCGGCTCAACTTTCCTGCATTCCAGTTTTTTCAAAGAACCGGCCAAATGAAGCGCGGGGCGAAATCAGTCCAAAACTCAGTCTAAAACTCAGTCCAAAAATAATGCGCCATATGAGACGGCAAACACTGTCGTCAAGACGGCGACCAGACATCAAATGACGTATCGACACCCCTTAAGGTTGCCAAACCGATAACAACCCGTCAAGGGTAAGTCTTTCATTTTTAAACAGTTTTCCGCTCACCGTGTCAAGTGTCCGGGCGAGCAGACCGGCCTCTTCACCCCAACGCACGTTGCGCGTTTCCAGATCCTCGGAAATTTCATGATTTTCGTCCAGCCAACGGCGTGCCGCCCGCTCACCGCCCAAAGCGTCAATCAGGTCTAACTTCATGGCCTGCCGGCCACTGAAAACCCGGCCGTCCGTAGCCTCTTTCAAGGTCGCCGCATCAAGCTTGCGACGATCCCGCACGAGGCCGCTAAACCAGGCGAAGCTGTCTTTAAGCAAGACGTCCAAGGCCTTGCGGACGTCGTCCGTGACGGGTTCCAGGGGCGAGGGCTGGCCCTTCAGAGGCGAGCTTTTCAGGGTGATGGGCTGGATACCCAGCTTGTCCAGCAGCCCGGTGAATTCAGCTGTCTGAAACAGCACACCGATGGAACCGGTCAGGGAGGTTTCCCGGGCAATGATGTGATCGGCGGCAATGGCAACGATGTAACCGCCCGAGGTACCGATGGTACCAATCACCGCGACCACAGGCTTTTCCGCCGCCACCCGGCGCAGACCCTGATAAATCTGTTCCGAGCCCGTGGTGGTGCCGCCCGGACTGTTAATGCGTACGATGACCGCCGCCACATCGTCGCGATCCACCAAATTCTCGATTGCCTCGCCGCGCTCGGGGTCCTCGGAAATAAAGCCGTCGATGGACAGGCGGGCGACGTGGCTATCATCACGGGATACATATTTCCCGACACCGAGGGCCAGCAGGGCCATGACCGCAACCGCGGCCACAACCCGCCAGAACACCAGGCGCCGTTTCAGACGCCTGCGGTCCAGTATGGCATCGGCGTCCATGCGGCTGCCGTCGCCCTAGCGCGCGAAAGAGGTATTGGGCCCGGACGTAGATACGGCCGGGCCTAATACCTTATGCATCGGCCTTGGCATCGTCGTCGCCGCCGTCGTCGCTGTCGTCGCCGTCATCACTGGCGGCTTCGGCTTCAGCATCGGCTTCAGCATCGGCTTCTGGCGCGGCTTCTGGCGCGGCTTCGGCTTCAGCTTCAGCTTCTGGCATGGCTTCAGCTTCTGGCGCGGCTTCAGCTTCAGGCTCGGCCTCGGGGGCCGCATCCGCGGTCTCAACGACGGGCGCTTCGGTGTCGCCGTAATCAGGTTCGGCGCTATCGTCCTCGTCATCATCAAGATCGGCGGCGGCCAATTCCCGGGCCCGGCCCATGGCGGGGCCAAGAATATCGCCCAGGGACGCCCCGGAGTCCGAAGAGCCGTATTGTTGCACGGCCTCCTTCTCTTCCTTGATCTCCCGCGCCTTGATGGACAGGGCCAGACGTCGGGTATTTTTCTCGATCGAGGTGATCTGCGCATCCAGCTTATCGCCAACCGCGAAACGCTCGGGTTTTTGCTCGGAACGATCACGGGACAGATCAGCACGGCGGATAAAGCCGCGCAGGCCATCGCCTACCGTCACCTCGATACCGCGATCCAGGATCGCCGCCACGGTGCAGGTTACGACACTGCCCCGCTTCATGGTTTCGGCCTCGGCAAAGGGATCGCTGCTCAACTGCTTGATCCCGAGGCTGATGCGTTCCTTGGAAATATCGATGTCCAGCACCTTGGCCTTGACCGTGTCGCCCTTGGCATAGTCCTTCATGGCCTCTTCGCCGCCCTTGTCCCAATCGATATCGGACATATGGACCATGCCATCCAACTCGAAACCCAGACCGACAAACAAACCGAACTCGGTGATGTTCTTGACCTCGCCCTCGACCTGGCTGCCCACCGGATGGGCCGCGATGAACTCTTCCCAGGGATTCTCCATGCATTGCTTAAGACCGAGGCTGACCCGGCGCCGTTCGGGATCCACATCCAGCACCATCACCTCAACCTGCTGCGAGGTGGAGACAATCTTGCCAGGATGGACATTCTTCTTGGTCCAGCTCATTTCCGAAACATGCACCAGACCCTCGACACCCGGCTCCAGCTCCACGAAGGCGCCATAGTCGGTGATGTTGGTGACCCGGCCGGTAAATTTGGCTTGCATAGGATATTTCGCTTCGATGCCGTCCCAGGGATCGGCCAGCAACTGTTTCATGCCAAGGCTGATACGTTGCGTTTCGGCGTTGACCCGTATGACCTGGACCTTGACGGTTTCGCCGATGGTCAGGGCCTCGGACGGATGGTTGATGCGCCGCCAGGCCATGTCGGTCACATGCAACAGGCCATCGATGCCGCCCAGATCGACGAAGGCGCCGTAATCGGTGATGTTCTTGACCACGCCGTCGAGTACCTGGCCCTCGGCCAGATTGGCCACCAGCTCGGTGCGCTGCACGGCCAGTGTCACTTCCAGGACGGCCCGGCGCGAAACCACGATGTTGCCGCGGCGGCGGTCCATTTTTAGGATCTTGAAAGGTTGCGGAATGCCCATCAGGGGCGTGATGTCGCGGATCGGGCGGATATCCACCTGGCTGCCAGGCAAGAATGCCACGGCGCCGGACAAATCGACGGTGAAACCGCCCTTGACCCGTCCCACGATGGAACCGTCCACCTGTTCGGCCTTGTCGTAGGCAACTTCAAGGTGGTTCCAGGCTTCTTCCCGGCGCGCCTTGTCGCGGCTGATGACCGCGTCGCCCAGGGCGTTCTCGATCCGCTCCAGGAAAACTTCGATATTGTCACCGACGGCGATCTCTTCGTTCGCCTTGCCGAATTCGCGAATGGAAATCCGGCCCTCGGTCTTCAGGCCCACATCGATCACGACATTGTCGTTTTCGATCGCCACCACGGTGCCATGCACGACGCGACCTTCCAATTGGTCCTGGGAAATAAAGCTTTCAGCCAGTAAGGCTTCGAAGTCGTCTTCCGCGCCCATGCCGGCGCCGCTGTCTAGGTCTGTCATAAACTGTCTCTTTCCAAAATCATTGTCGGCCAACCGGTTGTATCCGGCGGTCTTGAGCCAAGGGAGATCCCCGCCACCCCATCGCGATAAATTCGGATTATTCCGGATATTGTCCCTGACGGGATCAGCGATGGCGTACTTGGGGATCGTTCATACAGGCGGCAACAATTTCACGCGCCGCCTCAAACGCCGCCTCTATATCCATTTTTGTGGTGTCGAGCAAGTGCGCATCGTCGGCGGCCGTCAGGGGGGAGGCCGCCCGTTCGCTGTCGCGGGCATCCCGTTTCGCCAGATCAGCCTGCACGACTTCCAGGCTAATATCCTCCCCGCGGCCCACCAGCTCGGCATGACGCCGTTCCGCCCGCGCCAGAGCAGAGGCGGTGACGAACAGTTTCGCCTGGGCATCCGGGCAGACCACGGTACCGATATCGCGCCCATCCAACACCGCGCCGGCGGCGCCATTGGGCGGATTTGCCGCGAATTTTCGTTGATATTGCAGCAACGCGGCCCGCAGTTCAGCCTGCGGCGCGACCACGCTGGCCGCCTCGCCGGTCTCCTCCGCGCGCAGGGCAGGATCTTCCAGATCCGCCTGATTGACCGCCCGGGCCTGCGCGACCATGGCCGCCACATCATGCAGATCCTCGCCGGCCCGCAACATACGCAACGCCACGGCCCGATACAGCCCACCCGTATCCAGATAGGCAAAATCGAAATACGCCGCCAGACGGCGGCCCAGGGTGCCCTTGCCCGCCGCGACCGGGCCATCCACGGCGACGATAATATTACTCATTTACCTACCTCTATGTGCCCGCCAAGACCGTTCATCAGATCGGCGAAACCGGGGAACGATGTTTCGATCATCTCGCAACCCATCACCGTGACCGGCGACTGGGCGCCCAGTCCGTATACCAAAAAGGACATGGCGATGCGGTGATCCATCTCCGTCTCGATGCGGATATCCGACCGGGCAGGCGCCGGGCCGCCATGACCCTGGACGATCAGGCCGTCCTCCAACTCCTCCACCGCCACGCCCAGGGCCCGCAGGCCATTGACCATGGCCTTGATACGGTCGCTTTCCTTGACCCGTAATTCCGCGATGCCCCGCATCACAGTGGCGCCCGTGGCAAAGGCCGCGATAGCGGCCAAGACCGGGTATTCATCGATCATGGACGGGGCCCGCGCGGGCGGCACCTCAATGCCCTGCAGCGGCCCGGCACGAACCAGCAGATCGGCGATCGGTTCGCCCTGGTCTTCACGCCGGTTGGTTTCCTCGATACGGGCCCCCATATCGCGCAGGGTATCAAACAAGGCAGCGCGCAAAGGGTTAAGGCCGACGCCCCGAATGGTGATCTTCGACCCGGGTACCAGCAGGGCGGCGGCAATGGGAAAGGCCGCCGATGACGGATCGCCCGGCACATGCACGGTTTGCGGCTGTAGTTCCGGGCGCCCGGTCAGGCAGATACGGCGTTCGCCGTCGGCGCCGTCGGTGACCGTTACCTCCGCCCCGAAATGGCGCAGCAAATGCTCGGTATGGTCCCGGGTCGGACGTGGTTCGATCACCGTTGTCTGTCCGGGCGTGTTCAATGCGGCCAGCAGCACGGCGGATTTTATCTGCGCCGAGGCCACGGGCAGGCGGTATTCAACGGGCATCAGGGTATTGCGGCCGATCACGGTTATGGGCAGCCGGCCGCCGGACGCGGCCTCGAACCGGGCGCCCATCTCCCCCAGCGGCGTCATCACCCGCTGCATGGGCCGCTGGCGCAAAGAAGCATCGCCGGTGAAGATCGAAGTCAGATCATGGGAGGCCGCCAGACCCAGCAGCAGGCGCGCTCCAGTGCCGGAATTGCCCACATCAAGAATATCGCTGGGCGGCATCAGGCCGCCGACGCCCAGTCCGTTGATCCGCCAGACACCATCATCGCCCCGCCGTATATCCGCGCCAAAGCTGCGCAGCGCCCGGGCGGTGGCCAAGACGTCCTCGCCCTCCAGCAGACCATGAACCGTGCTTTCGCCAACACAAAGAGCGCCAAGTATCAACGACCGATGGGAGATCGATTTGTCGCCGGGCACATCAATTTCGCCCCGCAGGCCGGCGCTGACGGGATGGGCGGTCTGGACGGAGGCAGTGGGCACGGTGGTTCCTCAATGATAGGTTGGGGCCGCCCCGCGGCGGGCCTCGCTCGACTGGCGCCTGCCTAACATAAAGCGCCAGCCATCGCCAGATGACCGGCACCCTTATTCGATAATTTCGAAAGCGGTGGAATCCTTGTTGACAGGGGCGCTGCATCTTCTCTATTGGGATGCGCCGATTAGGTAAAGCGGCGGATAGTTGGGAGATAATATCAGTGGCCAAGCCAGAATGGGGCGCCAAGCACACTTGTCAGGGATGCGGCGCCAAGTTTTATGATATGGGCCGTAGCCCGATTACCTGTCCTGCCTGCGACGAAGCCGTCGTCGTCGCCACGCCCGGACGCACCCGGCGCGTGCGCAAGGAGGAGGTCAAGGCGGAAGCGCCCGCTCCTGTCGCACCGGTGAAAAAGGAAGAATCTTCGGATGACGAAGATGCCTTGGTTAACGAGGTCGACGACCTGGTCGATGACGATGACGACGAGGAAGACGATGACGCCATCGCCACTTTGGCGGATGACAACGATGAAGACGACGACGATGTCCTCGCGGAGGCCGACATCGACAAGAGCAAGTTGACCGACGAATAACTTCGTTGGGCCGATCGCAGGTAAAAAGTTCGCCGATGGGCGCAGTTTGGCCTTGAATTGACGGCCCGCCCGCCCTAGTTTCCGCCCGTCCTGATTTGGCGGGCACACGGCAACTCAAATGTTGGGTCACGCCGCGCCGGATCTGCAAAATAAGGGGCCATAGCTCAGTTGGGAGAGCGCTTGAATGGCATTCAAGAGGTCGTCGGTTCGATTCCGTCTGGCTCCACCAAAGTTTCCAAGGGGTTAGCTGATAAACAGCTAGCCCCTTTTTGGTATGAGTGACCAATAAACTTTCGGGTGCGTCGGGATACCGGCTTACCGCTTCAAAGGCATCTTCATCAGACGGCTGGCGAAGAGCCGCCGCGAGCCTTTTGTACGGTTTCCGAATAGATCACGGCCGCCTGCATGGCCCGCTGGCTTTGGTCGCCTTTTGTGATGGTGACCGATATGCCACCAACCGGTGCGACTGTAGCCGTCAATCGAGTTTACGAATGAGCCGCCAAACCCCGTACGCCGCCAAAGCACATATGATCAAGCCGAGTATTGATAATATCATCGCGCACCTCGCTACTATATCCTCATCCGGGACAAGGCGGCTGTCAAACGGCAAAGGCATGTTCGCCATAAGCACTGTATCGGACGTCCCGGGGCCCCAGCTATCTAATAAGGCATTCTTGCCGCCGTACCCCCCACAATTCGGGGGCCGGCGGGCAACAAATGCACGCACGCGGGCGATACGAAAACGCGGCAACCACCCACGAACCCGATTATTGACAAGCCAGTACCAACTGGCCCACAATTTTGCATGACCCTCGGTAAAGATCCGCATCTCGCTCAACGCATCACCCGTGCGTTACGCGACACGTATGCTGGTCGCCAAGACCCGAACGCCGACCGCCTAGCAGGGCGTCAAGAGGCTAGGTCGGGTCGACGTAGCGCGGATACGCTTACCAACCACCTTGCCATATTCTCTCCCGTGGCTACCTTGGGAAAACTGTTTCGACGGTGAAAAAGCGCGGGGTCAATGACGCGGGTTCCCGCCATCGCCGGCGGAGCCAGAAGATCCAGAATTACGGCTAGGTCAAACAGGCGAAAAACAGAATCGTTTTCGGCTGATGATTTGATCTAATTTAGCAAGTCGCGCTAAGACACTGACACGGTTGTTTGGTAAAGATAAAGGCCGCCGTAGAGGATGGGCTGGTGGATCAAATAGATGGCCAGACTGTGCCGCCCCGCCAGGCACAGCAATGTGCCAAGGGGATGCGCTGGGTTCCAGTTTAATGCGGCCATCGCGGCCTCTCGGCGAACAATCCAACGGCCAGCCAAAATACCCAACAAAGGCACGGCGAGCCAGGGCACCAGGGGAACGTAGTCCACGGATATGGGCGGCGCCGGCGAGAGTCCCAACCACAGCAGCTGATCGGCGGCAAAGATCGGGTGCACGAATAGCACCGGTCCGGCGACGAGGACGCCGGTAAGCGACAAAAGGGCCAGGGACGGCAGATAGATCAGGCCCGCGACGATGACGCTGGCCACGGCGATGTGATGAAGTATGCCGAAAAATATATAGGTGCCCGGATCCATCCAATAGGTCACCAGGGATACCAGACCGGCGCTGCCCGCAATCAGCGCGAAACGGCGGCAAAAGGCCCTGACATTGAAATTTCGCCGCCGCGCCATGACCTGCGCCACGCCCATCACGCCGAGAATCATGCAGACAATCAGATTGGCGAACCAGATCCATTTCAGATCCGTGAAAATGCGAAAATCCGCCAGACCGAAAAACGTCAGATCCCAGGAAAAATGATAAACGATCATCAGTAAAATGGCCGCCCCCCGCACGGCGTCGAGCAGCGCGTAGCGGGGTTTTTGTATCTTCGCATCCATCATGCGGCGCGGCCGGTGGTCGGGTTCAATCGTCGAGTCGCCAGTGTTTCGCGATGGGGCGGTAGACGTTCCAGGACATATTGTCGACCAGGGGCACGCCATAATCCAGCCAGCGGGCCAGTTCGTCCTTGGCTTCCTGGCGCATGTTGTCCGGATCGGCCAGGCTGTCGAGACAATCCAGGCTGTCGAATTCATACAAGGCAAGGTATTTCGGTCCCATGCCCAGCCATTCCAGGGCCGGGTGCTCAATCAGTTGAAAGCGCGCGCCCGAGGCGTAGCCGGGTATTTGCACCAGATTGGGGACGTGGGAATTGTCATACCAGGCGTTGAATTCCGCCTCTTTCTCCGGCACCACGCAATCGACCATCACCGCGCTGAGGGGAAGATCATCATTAAGGAACGGGTTCCCCAGGTGGCTGCCCGAAAGCTGTTGATAAATATTGATGGCTACGTCGCTCAAACCCTGCAACTGCTCGAACTTGGCAAATTCGGCGTTGGCGGTGGGATGGCGCCCCTCCACCTCGGCACCGATCAGGCTTTCCAGAAAAGAGGCATCCTCGATTTCGTAGAGCGCGAGATACTTCGTTTCCCCAAGCACGGCCTGATAGCGGCGGCCCCAGCGATAACCGGGTATTTCCAGCAGGGCGGGGACGTGGTGATAGTACCAGGCGTTGAAGTCGTGCTCGTGCGCCGCCTCCACATTGGCCTGTACCGACAACAACAGGGGGCGTTCGATGAGTGCGCTCGCGGGGTTCATGCTGTCTCCTTCTGGAATTTGGTCGCTGTGGAATTGAGATTTCGTTCTAAAGCGTGCAGTAGCCGCCATCGACTGGGATGGTGACGCCGGTCAGGAAGCTTGCCGCCTCGTTGCAGGCCAGGAACAGCGCCGTGCCCGCCATCTCATCCGGCCGGCCCCAGCGGCCCATGGGCGTGCGCTGAATGATGGGGTCGGCGATCTGCGGCATTTTCTGGATCGGCGCGGTCAACTTGGTGTCGATCCAGCCCGGCGCGATGGCGTTGACGCGCACGCCGTCCAGGGCCCACAGGGCGCCGAGGCTCATGGTCATTTGCAGGATGGCGGATTTGGAGGCGCCATAGCCGGGGCCCCGGGGCGATCCGAAATACGAGGTCATGGAGGCAATGTTGATGATGGAGCCGCCCGATGCCTTCAATTTCGGAAATAATCTGTGCGATAGGCGATAGACCGAATTCAGGTTGATATCGATGGTGGCTTCGAAATTCTCCGGCTTATAGGCTTCCTCGCCCCGAAACGTGGTGCCCGCGTTGTTGACCAGGACATCCAAGGTTTCGATCGAACCGGCAAGGGCCTCGATGCCATCCACATCCAGCATATTGACCTGTTGATAGTCGAAAGCAGACAGATCATCGGGGTAATCGCCAATGCCCGTTTGGGTCCCGGTGATGGTGACCTGGCCCCCGGCGTCCCGAAAGCCTTGCGCGATGGCCAGGCCAATGCCGCTGGAGCCACCTGTCACCAGGACCGCTTTGCCGGAATAATCGAAACTAACGCTGCTCATAATGCGCCCCATCGCTGAATATTGAAATTTCTGGAAGCCCGAACCTACAAGGCATTGCGGCCACGGGGAAGTGTCGGCGGGTCAAAATACCAAAGCTGCCGCCCACCGCCCGGTCATACCCGCCTTAACGGGAGACGCTGGCATTCGGTGCAATTCGTTCCAACCTCGCCAGCACCGTTGCGAACATGGCCAGGGCAGCGGCCCGCGCACCGGTTTTCTTCAGGGCCCGTACTTCGTCCAGCTGCTTGATCAGGGCCTCTGTAATCATACCGACGTCATCGGCCCGTGCATGCGCCACCATCACGAGCAGCAGGCTCATGCTGTGATCATAGGAATTCCGGTAATACTTGAACTTTTCATGCTGGAAGGTTTCCAAGACGCCCTTGATATCTCCCATGCGGGCTCTGGCTTTGGCGATCATGATCATGGGACTTGGGTCAGTGAGCCCCAGAGGTTCGATGGCTTCCAGGCTCAATTTTTCCGCCTCGGCAGTGTTTCCGGCAAGAAACAGGGACCGCGCCGCCGCCAGGTAGGCGCGGGCGCCGTCCCGCTTTCCGTAAACGTAGTCGCTGCCGACCAACTCGCGCGCTATTTTGACAGCGCCGTCCAGATCGCCCTGTTCAACGGCAACCAGGGCCATTTCCGCCAGGGCCTCGCTTTTGATGAATGCGACCTTGGGGTTCACCTTTGCCATGGTCTCACGGGCCTTGGCCGGATTTCCAATCGCGGCGTAAACAGCCACCGCGTTCCTGTAGGCGTAGCCGCGGTAAAGCGTCGCCTGTTGGCCTTCGATATTCGGCACCGACCGAACCGCAAGGGCGATGGCCTTCCGCGCGCCGTCCATATCCCCGACTTCGGCAAGTACGCGCGCGACATCCAAGGTCCTATCGATGACGCCGGAAGGTACACCTTTTTCCCGCAGCTGTTTGCTGGCGGATTTCAGTACCTCGTAGGCGATGGCACGGGCGGCACGCTTGTCGCCGACCGCCAGCAGCTCCCGCGCCACCGCGAGGAGGGCCGGCCAAATTTCTTGAAAATTGAGAATGCTGTCGCGAAAGCCGCGGGCCGTGGCCAGGGCCGCCGGAATATCCCCTGCCCGGGCCTGGGCCGACGCCAGATAGATCAATGCCTCGGAAACATACCCGGTCTTCATGGTGTCGACGATCCGTTTGGCATTGCGGGCGTCGCGTTTCTCGGCAAGTGCCTTGACCACTTTCGGCAGCTTGTATTCGTTGCCTTTGAATTCGGGACTCTGCCAGTTCCCCATGGCGGCCGCCACATCGCCGGCCTGGATCTGCCGTACCAAAATGTGCGACTTGGCCTGGCCGATATACATATGCTTCTGCCGTCGCGCCAGGTAAGACATGGCGCCACGGTAGTCGCCGGCGGCCAGCAGTTCGTTGGCTATGGCAATCAGCGTTTCCCGGCGCAACCGTTCGTGGCGTATCGCCATTGCTTGTTTGGTGGCGGCCTCGATATGGCCCAGGGCCGCCTCGGCCTGCGCGATGGCCCTGAGGGCGGTCATGCCATAGCCGGTTTTGGTGTCCAATACGCCGATCAGCTCATCATGGGCTTCGGCCAGCAGTTTCCGGGCGTCTATCTTCAGCGGAGGCTCGGTTGGTGCAGTTGGCGCGGGCGTCCGCGAAGATACGACTATGGGTTTCGGGGAAGGTTTCTCGGGGCTTTTTGCCAGCGTTGGCGCCTCGCCCAGCAAAGGCCCCCAGACATAGCCGATCCTGCCCTCGGCAAGGGCGATGCGCCACCATTCCCGGCCCCGAACCTGGGTTTTGCCGGTCACTTCAACCGCCGCGCCCAGTTCCAAACGCCCCAACTTTACGGCCGTCGTGGTCGGCGCGGCACGGACATTGGCGGTCTTCAGGACAATATAGCTCTCTTCCAGCTCCTCGACGGAAAACGGCGGCGGCAGGGCGGCCAGCTTCAAGCTCTCTATCCGGCGCCGGGCCAGGGAGGCGAACGGCCCATTAGGAAATCGGCCCAGGTAATCCCGGAAATCCGCCGCCAGTTTGCTGTCCTTGATGGTGTCCCAAAATAGCAACTCCGCCGCGCTGCCGCCCGAATCTGCGGGGACGGCGCGGACAGCGGGTGCCGGCGGTGCGGTCGCCTTGGTCGTGCCGGTGGGGTTGAATATGAAATCCCCTGTCACGGAGGAATTGATCCAGGGTTTCTGTTTGTTGTTGGTCAGCTTCGCGACTTCGGTCGCGGTCTGTTTAAAGACCTCTTCCAGCTTCAATCCCGGTCGGTCCAGGACCCGAAGCATGGCGCCCGTGAACAGCCCATGACCACCCCTGGGGCCATCCTGCGCCGTTTGTCCCGGTGCCGCCGCGTACACGATCGCCGTGCCGCTGATGCCCGAAGGAACCTGGGTCACGGTCAATCCCCGCGCCGCCGAGCGGCTGCGTTTGGGCAACGGGTTGTCCCGGCAGGCATCCATGATCACGATGTTCAGGCGGGTACCCGCATTCTTCATGGTTTGCAGGAAGGCGCCGGCTTCTATGCCTTCGAGGCGCAGATCTTCTTCCACCTCGATCTGGGCATCGGCGGAGACCAGATAATTCCTGCCCCCCGTCTGGATGCCGTGGCCGGCGTAAAATATTAGACCCACATCGGCGTTGGCGGCCTTGCCCTCGAATTCGGCAAGGGCGCGGCCCAGGTCCCGCCGGCTGGCGTCCAGCTTCAGGATCACCTCAAAACCAAGTGTGCGCAGCTTCGTCGCCATGCCGCGGGCATCGGTGCGGGCATTGTTCAGGGCCGGCAGGGTTTCGTATGTGTCGATACCGATCACCAGCGCGACGCGCTTGGCGGCCCAGGCGCCCGGTGAAGAAAACAACACGAAGGCCGCGAATAACACCGCCGGCCATTTCATAAATGTTATGCGGATTTGCATCATCGCATCCCGCCACAGCTCGCACTAATTCAGTCCGACGTCCGGTTATGCACCATGTCAGCTACATTTGGAATAACCGCATGAGACACAGGTCTCGCAGCCTTCCTGGCGGATCAGGCCGGGGGTGCCGCATTTCGGACAGCCGCGCAGGCGAACTTCGCCGTCATCCCGTCCGCCTGCCGGCAGCGCCATGGGCAGGGCCTCGGCCTCCGGGTCCGCGTTGGGGTTGGCGATAAAGCCGATGACGATCATGTGCCGCTCGATGACCTCGCCAATGGCGGCCAGCAACGAAGGTATATAACGCCCCTCGACCCAATAGCCGCCGCGCGGGTCGAATACCGCTTTCAATTCCTCCACCACGAAAGAGACATCGCCGCCGCGGCGGAACACGGCCGAAATCATCCGGGTCAGGGCCACGGTCCAGGCGAAATGGTCCACGTTCTTGGAATTGATGAAAACCTCGAACGGGCGGCGGCGGCCGTCCTGGATGATATCGTTGATGGTGATGTAAATGCCGTGATCGCTTTCCGGCCAATTGATCTTGTAGGTTTGGCCTGGCAAGGCGCCGGGCCGGTCCAGGGGCTGGGTCATATAGACCACGCCGCCCGCGTCCAGTTCGTCCCGGGGCCGGGCCTCGGGCTGTTCCAGGGGCAATTCCGGCTCCACGGGCAACAGCGGCTTGGCCTCTTCCTCCGCTTCCAACGCGGCGCCGGTCACTTCATTGGGCCGATACGTGGTGCAACCCTTGCAGCCCGTGTCGTAGGCCTGCATGTAGACATCTTTGAAAGCCTCGAACGAGATATCCTCGGGCAGGTTGATGGTTTTCGAGATCGAGGCATCGATATATGTCTGCACAGCCGCCTGCATGCGCACATGGTCCGAAGGTGCCAGGGCCGCGGCCGTGACGAAATAATCGGGCAGTTGCGCCGCTTCGCCGAACATGGCGCGAAATTTCCGGTAGGCATAGTCGGAGACCGTTTCCTCCCGCCGGCCGCCATCCGGCATGGTGACGTGACGGCGATAGGTAAAGGCGAATACCGGCTCCAGGCCGGAGGAAACATTGTCGGCAAAGATGGAGATGGTCCCGGTCGGTGCGATGGAGGTCAAAAGCGCGTTGCGGATGCCATGTTCCCCAATGGCCGCGCGCACGTCGTCATCCAGCTCCATGACACTGTCGCCGGCCAGGTAGGCCTCCGCCTCGAACAGCGGAAAAGCCCCCTTCTCCTTGGCCAGTTCAATGCTGGCCAGATAGGCCGCCCGGCGCACTTCGCCTAGCCAGGATTGCGTCAAGGCCACCGCCTGGTCAGAGCCATAGCGCGCCTGGCAGAAAATCAGCGCATCCGCCAGGCCGGTCACGCCCAGGCCGATACGGCGCTTGGCCAACGCTTCGTTTTCCTGTTCGGGCAGGGGAAAGCGGGACACATCGATGGCGTTATCCAGCATCCGTACCGCTGTCGTCACCAACCCACGCAGTACCTCGAGATCCAGGGCCGCGTCAGGGCCAAACGGGTCCTGCACCAGACGGGCCAGATTGACCGATCCCAGCAAACAGGCGCCATAGGGAGGCAATGGCTGCTCTCCGCAAGGATTGGTTGAATTAATCTGTTCACAGTACGCCAAATTATTGCGCTGATTGATGCGGTCGATAAATATCACGCCGGGTTCGGCGTAGGCGTAGGTGGCCCGCATGATGGCGTCCCACAAATCGCGGGCCCGAACGCTGCCGTAGGTGCGGCCGGCGAATTGCAGCTCCCAGGGCGCGTCGTTCTTGACGGCCTGCATGAAGGCATCGGTGACCAGGACCGATAGATTGAACATGCGCAGGCGGCCGGGGTCCTGCTTGGCTTCGATAAACGCCTCGATATCGGGATGGTCGCAACGCAGGGTCGCCATCATGGCGCCGCGGCGATGCCCGGCCGACATGATGGTGCGGCACATGGCGTCCCAGACATCCATGAAGGTTAAGGGACCGGAAGCATCCGCGCCCACCCCTTCCACCGCCGCGCCGTTGGGCCGCAGGGTTGAAAAGTCATAGCCGATGCCGCCGCCCTGTTGCATGGTCAGGGCCGCTTCCCGCAGATTTTCGAAGATTCCGGACATGTCATCCGGTATCGTTCCCATAACGAAACAATTAAACAGGGTGACGTTTCGTCCCGCGCCGGCGCCAGCCAAAATACGGCCCGCGGGCAGGAAGCGGAAATCGTCTAAGGCCTGGTAAAAAGGCTCTGCCCAGCTTTCGCCAACGTCTTCCGCCGCTGCCAAGGCTCCCGCGACCCGGCGCCAGCTATCTTCAATGGTATCGTCCACGGCCTGGCCGTCGGCACCGCGTAAACGGTACTTCATATCCCAGATTTGTTGGGAAATTGGCGCTACGGTCGGCATCGAAACCTCTTATTGGTAGCCGCTACTAGCGCATGTCGCGTTCAATTGAACGCGACATGCGCTAAAACCTTCAAGATAGAGCAACTTATCCGCGGCCAATTGAATCCAATTGAACGCAGGTTGCTCTAGGATCGCATGTTCTTGTTATGTGCTGCCGAGAATATTACGCTATGGAGAGTTATTTTTCAACACCCGCCTCTGCTTCAAGGGCCGATGTCGCGCCCTCGATACGGGCCTGCAACAGTGCGTCGAATTCCTTGCGCGGCAGGCCCGGCGGAATGGGTTCGAGGAATTCCAGGACGATGGTGCCCGGTCGGCGCATGAGTTGCCGTCGGGGCCAGAATAATCCCGAATTCAACGCCACCGGCACCACCGGCACATCCAGCCCACGATACAGGGCCGAGACACCGGGCTGATAGGGCACATCCTTGACCGAGGCGCCGGGCGCAGCCCGGGTACCTTGGGGGAAAATGACGATGGGCCGGCCGGCGGCGGCGGCGGCCCGCGCATCCTCCAGCATGGCGCGCAGGGCCTTGGTGCCGGCCTTACGGTCCACGGCGATCATCCGGGTTTTGCGGCACATCCAGCCATAGACCGGGATCGCCAGCAGCTCTTTTTTCATCACCATGGCCGGGTCGTCCAGGACGTCGTGCCAGATCAGGGTATCCCAGGCCGACTGGTGCTTGGCCGCGACGATGGCGCCCGCCCGTGGACGATGCTGCAAACCGCGAAATTCGACATGGATGCCGGCGCTCAACCTCATCTCAAGGTTGACGCCCCGGGCCCATAGCCGCTGACCCCAGACCGTTACCGGATAGGGCAGCAATAAAGCGGGGGCGAACAGCACCACCATGAACACAGTCCAGACATAGAACAGCAGATTGAACAGATTGGAACGTATCATGCGCATGGCGGCTATTTACCAGCCGGGCCCATCAGGCGCACCCTGAAAAGGCTGATCAGGTATTTGCTGTATTCCACCGCCAGCAATTTCAAGGTACCGGGAAACAGCCACCATCGCGCCAATTTTACATGCTTTGGAAAAACCGGATGGGGCCGCAGGGTCACATCCGGCATGGTCTGCTGGAATAACAGCAGGCTGCGCGGCATATGATAGGAGGCCGTTACCAGATGCAGACTTTCATAGCCATGACGCTGCATCCAAATTGCCGCTTCGTTGGCGTTGCCAGGTGTGTCATGGGCCTGATAACCAAGGTCGACACAGCAACTGAACAGTTTTTCCGCCACCGGGTCGGGCTGCAATTCCGCCGCCGTGACGCCTGCCTTGACCCCGGAAATCAACAACCGCCGGCCCTTGTTCGCGGTCAGCAACTGCAATCCCACCGGCAACCGGCCCCGCCCCCCCGTCAGTACCACGATGGCATCACTGACCATTGGCCGCGGCGTCATTTGTCTGGGTAACTGCGAGGTAAATTGCAAAAAACCGCCAAGCCATAGCAGCAATATGGCAACAACCGCCCAGGCCAGGCCCCGGCCACGCCAGGATCCACCCGGGGAATTGTCCATCGCCATGGTCAGGGCATCCGCGAAAGTTCGCGCATCACGGTACGCCAGGCGGTCATGGCAGTCAGCAATGCCGCCAACAGAGGCAAGGCCGCCAAGGACAACAGGCCCAGCGGCGTCAGGGTCAAATTACCGAATAACGGCCCCTCCAGGTCAGCCGCCAGACGAGACAGCGCATACAGCGCGGCCGCGGTCACCGCCAGCCCGATCAGCCCCCCCTTCAATCCCATTAACATCGCGCGGCGTAGAAACAGCTTGGCGATATAACTATCCTGCGCACCCATGACATGCAGCAGACTGACGACTTCCAAATGGGCGGTAAAAGCGGCCCGGGTGCCGAAAATAACCACGGCGCAGGTCGCGAAACAGATCATCGCCAGACAGGCCAGCATCATCCACTGCAGCGATCGGCTCAACCGTATCAGCTTGCCCAGCCAGATCTGGTGATCGTCTATGCGAATATCGGGCCCGATATCGGCCAGCTGCCGGGCCAGTGCGACCAGATCAACCGATTGCTCGGGCGATAGATGCACATCGATTAAATGCGGCAGGGGCAGATCGTCGATCAAAGCGCCGCCGCCCAGCCAGGGCTGTAACAATTTGGCGATTTCGGCCACTTGCAGGGGACGCACCCGGGCGATGCCGGGGGTGTCGCGCAGGGCCTTGGTCACGGCGGTCAGCCGGGCCTGAGCATTTTCCTGCGGCGGAATTTCCACCGTGATCGTACTGGCCAAATCGCTGCGCCAGGTACCGGTGGCCTGGTTCAGCGCCAGACCGGCGGCGCTGGCCAGGGCGGCGAAGAAAACCATCACCGCCACAACCCAGGGCAGGAACCGACCCGCGCCTTCCGAATCGGGTATCAGATCGGTCCCCGCCATACCGTCTAGGCCCCGTCCTTGGCTTTGACAGCCGGCACATGCAATTCGCTGTCCGCCAGAACCAGGACCGGATGGGAGAACCGCCGCACCAGGGCGTCGTTGTGAGTTGCCACGATGACGACGGTGCCGGACCGGTGCAGTTCCTCGAACAACCGTACCAGGCGATAGGCGATGCGGTCATCCACATTGCCGGTGGGTTCGTCCGCCAGCAGCAGGCTGGGCTTGGAAATCACCGCGCGGGCGATCGCCACCCGTTGCTGTTCGCCCCCCGATAAGGTATCGGGACTGTCGTGCAGGCGCGCGCCCAGGCCGACCCAATCCAGTAATTCGGAAACATTGTTGCGGGTGCGTTTTTCGTCATCGCCTGCAAGGCGTAGGGGCAGGGCCACGTTGTCAAAGATGGAAAGGTGGCTTAACAGACGAAAATCCTGAAACACTACGCCGATGCGCCGACGCAACTGGGGTAAATCGCGCCGGGAGGTGCGGGCAATGTCCTCGCCGAAGACCTGCATATATCCCCGCGAGGGAAACAGCGAGAGATACATCAGCTTCAGCAGCGATGATTTGCCGGCGCCGGAGGCACCGGTCAAGAAATAGAAACTATCCTGTTCGATATGGAGCGAGATATCGCGCAGCACTTCCGGCCCGATACCATAACGAACACCAACATTTTCGAAACGAATCACCCGGTCGATACCCTCTTGTTGCAGCCCTATGCCAAAGACCCTGGATACGGTGGCAAGATGCCACGTGCGGGGGCCAGGGTCCAGAACCGGGATCACGGTTGATTTTGCCCCCCGCACAGTGTGAACTTGCCTCGCTGATGTGTAATTCCTATAACAAAGTGGCTTGGTCCTTCGGTAAATTGCATGATCCTTTCCTGCCCCGCCTGCGAGACGCGTTTCAATGTCCCGGCCGCCGCCCTGGGCGAGGCCGGACGCAAGGTGCGCTGCGCCAATTGCGGGGATAGCTGGCACCAGATGCCGGTGGAGGATACGCCCGCACCCGCGCCAGCCCCGGAACCGGAACCGGTAGAAGACGAAGCACAACCACCTGAGCCTGAGCCTGAGCCTGAGCCAGAAACC
>JABIRL010000311.1 GCA_018667855.1 Rhodospirillaceae bacterium | reverse complement strand
GGACCGGCACCATGAACCTGACCGAACCTCATTGCGGCACCGATCTGAAATTGATGCGCACCAAGGCGGTGGAGCAGGACGACGGTACCTATGCGATCACCGGCACCAAGATCTTCATCACCGGCGGCGACCACGACATGACGGACAACATCGTGCATCTGGTGCTGGCCAAGGTGGAGGGCGAGGGCGAGGGCCTGTCGGCGGTCTCTCTGTTCCTGGTGCCGAAGATCTCGGTGAATGACGACGGCAGCCTGGGGCAGGGCAATAACGTGGTGTGCGGCAGTATCGAACACAAGATGGGCATTAAGGGCTCCGCCACTGCCGTGCTACACTACGAAGGCGCCATCGGCCACCGCCTGGGCAAGAAGCCGGAACCACCTGTGATAGGCGCGGACGGCAAGCCGAAGAAGCGCAGCTCCGGCGCCGGCATGGCGGGTATGTTCCAGATGATGAACGGCGCCCGTATTGGTGTCGCCTATCAGGGCGTGGCCCTGTCGGAAGTGGCCTATCAGAATGCTGCCGCCTATACCCGGGAACGCACGGCGGGCCGGGCCCTGGCCGGCGCCAGATATCCCGATCAGCCGGCCGATCCCATCGTGGTGCACCCAGACGTCCGCCGCATGCTGTTGCAGATGCGGGCCTTCAACGAAGGGGCCCGTGCATTGTTGATGTGGCTGACCCACGAGTCGACGGTGGGCCGTCACGACGGTGATGACGAGCGCAAGCAACAGGTCGATGACCTGTTCAATCTGTTGACCCCGGTGGTGAAGGCGCATTTCACCGATGTGGGTTTTGAATGTGTGAACATGGCCATGCAGTGTTTCGGCGGTCACGGTTATGTCCGCGAACACGGGATGGAGCAGTTCGTCCGCGATGCCCGTATCTCGCAATTGTACGAGGGCGCCAACGGTGTCCAGGCGCTCGACCTGGTGGGCCGGCGCATGGGTGTGGATAACGGCCGTCCGGCCCGGGCCCTGTTCGCGGTGATCAGCGAATTCATCGCCGGCCAAAAAGATGATGAGGAGATGGCCCCTTTCACCAAACCCCTGCAATCGGGCCTGGATGATCTTATGGCCACCACCATGTGGCTGGCCCAGAACGTTATCCAGAATCACGAGGAAGCCGGTGCCGCCTCGGTCGATTTCCTGCGCATGATGGGTACGGTTGCAATTGGTTTCATGTGGGCCCGCATGGCCCGCATCGCCCTGGACCAATTGGCGGCGGGCAGCGATGACGAGGCTTTCTACAAAATGAAGCTGAATACCGCGCGCTATTACATGGGCCGCGTGATGCCCGATACGGCTTCATTGAAACAGCGCGCCCAGGCCGGCGCCGAGGTCTTGATGATGCCCGATGACGAGGCATTTTAAAGGGTTCGAATATGAACGACGTTGTCATTGACCAGGCCCTGACCGCCGCCATGCGGGAACGCATGCCCCTGGTCGCGACCTTGGAGATGGAGTTCATCTCCGCCGCGCCAGAGGGGGTCACGGCGCGCATGGCCTGGGCGCCCGAACGCTGCACCGCCAACGGCATCCTGCACGGTGGCGCCATCATGGCCTTTGCCGATACCCTGGGCGGGTTCCTGGCCTTTTTCAACCTGCCCGAAGGCGCTGCCGCCACCACGACCATTGAAAGCAAGACCAATTTTTTCCGGGCCATCCGGGGCGGCTATCTCTATGCCCAGGCGACGCCCCTGCACACCGGCCGCAGCACTATCGTCATCGACACCGAACTAACCGACGACGCCGGCAAACGCGTCGCCCGCGTGACCCAGACCCAGGCGGTGTTGGGCGGTTAGTTTCCAATAATGTCCGTGCTTCGGTGATCGACGTAAATCCGTTTCACCCATTCGGCGCCCGGATAGTCGGCCCAGCGGGCTAGGAACTCGATCCCCGCGCCTCGAACGACGAAACGCTGATTGATAGGCTCGGCGCCGCCTGCCGTACGGCGGGAGCTGCGGCGAGAGTCAGGGCGGAACCGCGCTAAAACTTAAACGGCAAATGTCTCGGCCCCCGGACTTGACCGCCCACCCAGGTGACGGCGTCCGGATCGGTCAACTGGAATTCGGGGATGCGCTCGAACCAGACGCGCAGGGCGACGTCCATCTCCATACGCGCCAGGTTGGACCCGGCGCAGCGGTGGGAGCCGACGCCAAAGGCGATGTGCCGGTTTTTCTTCCTATCCAGGATCACTTTGTCGGCGTCTTCGAACGCGGCCGGATCATGGTTGGCTGCGGGAAAGTTCAACAGGACCTTGTCGCCCGGCTGAAAGGTCACATCGCCGACCTTGACTTCTTCCGTCACCTCCCGGGCCATAGTAACCGGGGCGTAGACCCGCAGCATCTCTTCAATCGCGGAAGGGAACAAATCCGGCTCCGTGGCCATGCGCCGGCGGTGTTCGGGGTGGGTGGCGAAATGCAACAGAGCCGAGCCGAGGGAACTCCACGTGGTATCGATGCCCGCCACCAGCAACAGATTGCACATGCCGATGACCGCATTTCGAGCCACCGGCTGGCCGTTCACTTCTTGCGCCAACAGATGCGAGATCAAGTCGTCCCTGGGCGCGGCCTTACGGGCATCGACCAGTTCGCCAAAGAACTGGCGCAGAATGCCGTTGTACTTGTTACGCTTTTCCAGATCCGTGTTGCCCTCTTCCAGAAGCCCGCGGATCCAGCTGACAAATTCGTCCGTCCGCTCCACATCCACGCCGATGACCTTGGCAATGGTTTTCGCGGGAATATGCACCGCATAATCCAGGGCGGCATCGCACGTGCCCTTTTCAATAAAGCCGTCAATCAGTTCGTGGCACAGCGCCTCGGTGAAGGGCCGATGGGCTTCCGTGGCTTTTGGCGAAAACAGCGGTAGCAGCATACGCCGCATGGGCACATGATCCGGCGGGTCCGAAGTGATGGGCGGCGCGGAATTGCCGTACTCCGCCAACACGGGATCGAATTCCCTGTCTTCCCGCTTCTGGCTGACCACCAGAACGTTGCGCGATGATAATTCAGGCACCATGCGCACAAGGGCCTGCAGATCCTCATACCGGGTCGGCAGCCACGAGCCGCCCCAGCGCTCCGTATGGGCAATGGGGCACTTTTCGCGCAATTCATCCCAAACCGGGAAAGGATCCTTGACGTAGTCTTCGTCGAAGATGTCGTAGTCCGTGGCCCAGTCATCAACCGGTGGATTCGTACCCATGCCCCAACCTATCCCCTCAAAAAAATCTCAGTCCTTGACGAATTCAATGGCGTATTCAGGGCAATTCTGCACCGCCAGCTTGGCCTTTTCCTCCAATTCTGGAGGTACATTGCCGTCATTCAATGCGGTGGCGGTGCCATAATCGTCCACATCGAACAACTCAGGCGCCAAGGCGCAGCACCTGTTGTGACCTTCGCATTTGTCCGCGTCCACCTTAACCCGCATTTTACTGTCTCCATCTCTTTGACCATTCCGGCCCGTTTCGATAACAATTGTCCCAAGAGTACCGGCGTCCTGTCGGGATGTAAATAATTTGGAGGCGACGTGATGGGTTTGGTAAGCGGTAAAATTGCAATGGTGACAGGCGGGGCATCGGGGATCGGGCGGGCCTGCGCCGAAACCCTGGCGCGGGAAGGCGCCCAGGTGGTGATCACGGATATCGATGCGGACGGCATGGCGGCAACGGTTGCCAATATTGAAGCGGCCGGCGGCAAGGCGCTCTCTCTTAGCCACGATGTGACGGACGAGGACGCCTGGCAATCCGTGTTGGGCGAGGTGCAGTCGCGCTGCGGCGGGTTGCATATTCTGGTCAATAACGCCGGCAT
>JABIRL010000115.1 GCA_018667855.1 Rhodospirillaceae bacterium | reverse complement strand
GAGATCACCTGACCGCCGGTCAGAATGGCGATGTCTTCCAACATGGCCTTGCGGCGATCGCCGAAGCCAGGCGCCTTGACAGCCGCCACTTTCAGGCCGCCGCGCAGCTTGTTGACCACCAGGGTGGCCAGGGCCTCGCCTTCCACGTCCTCGGCGATGATCATCAACGGACGGCCGGACTGGGCCACCGTTTCAAGCACCGGCAACATGGCCTGCAGCGAGGAAAGCTTGGTTTCGTGCAACAGGATATAGGGATCTTCCAGTTCGGTGATCATCTTGTCCGCGTTGGTAATGAAATACGGGGACAGATAACCGCGGTCGAACTGCATGCCCTCGACTACGTCCAGCTCGGTCTCCAGGCCCTTGGCCTCTTCGACCGTGATGACGCCTTCCTTGCCGACTTTTTGCATGGCCTTGGCGATCATATCGCCAATTTCGCTCTCGCCATTGGAGGAAATGGTGCCAACCTGGCGCACTTCGGCCTCGGTCGAAATCGGCTTGGAGTTTTTAACCAATTGCCCGACCACGGCGGCGACCGCCAGGTCGATGCCCCGGCGCAGATCCATGGGGTTCATGCCGGCGGCGACGGACTTGCAGCCCTCGCGCACGATGGCCTGAGCCAGAACCGTTGCGGTGGTGGTGCCGTCACCGGCGACATCGTTGGTCTTGGACGCGACTTCGCGTACCATTTGCGCGCCCATGTTCTCGAACTTATCACTCAGTTCGATCTCCTTGGCCACGGTGACGCCGTCCTTGGTGATGCGCGGGGCGCCAAAGGACTTGTCCAACACTACATTACGGCCCTTGGGGCCAAGCGTAACCTTCACCGCATCGGCGAGGGTATCGACGCCGCGCAGCATGCGCGTGCGGGCATCGGTATCAAAACGTACTTCTTTTGCAGCCATTTATCGGGGCTCCCTTACTTCTATGATTAACCAATGACACCCATGATGTCGGATTCTTTCATGATGATCAGCTCTTCACCATCGATGGTCACTTCCGTGCCGGCCCATTTGCCGAACAGAACGCGGTCGCCCGCGCTGACATCGAGGGGTTGGATCTGGCCGTTTTCGCCCCGCGAGCCGTCGCCGGCCGCCAGAATTTCGCCTTCCATGGGCTTTTCCTGGGCCGTATCGGGGATGATGATGCCGCCTGCCGTCTTTTCCTCGCTGTTCAGCCTGCGGATCAGCACGCGGTCATGCAATGGTCTGATTTGCATCAGATACCTCCAAAAATTTCTGTTAACCCTACTGAATATAGGGGTTTCTTGGGATTTGTTAGCACTCTATTCATGTGAGTGCCAGGTATATAAGGGCGCGCCGTTTCAGTGTCAACACATAGCCACGGCAAAGCTCTCGAATTCGGCGCGGAAATCCGCCCCATCGGTGAAATATCCGTCCACCACCTGGACGAAATAAACGGAACAAGCTTCAATGGCACTTCTCAATAGTACTTCCGGGGCAGCAATGAAGGACGCGGGAACATGAAAATCGGGGTCATGACATTCAACACGGATTACGGCATCCGCGCCGACGATATGGCACGGGCGCTCGAAGCGACCGGCTACGAATCCTTCTGGCTGCCGGAACATACCCATATCCCCGCCGACCGCCAATCGCCCTACCCGGGGGGTGGTGAATTGCCCCGCCCCTATTATCATATGGCGGACCCGTTCGTGTCCCTGGGCGTTGCGGCAGCGGTCACCACGCGCCTGAAACTGGCCACGGGCATCTGCCTGATGGTGGAGCGCGACCCCATAACCCTGGCCAAGGAAGTGGCAACCCTGGACATGCTTTCGGATGGCCGTTTCCTCTTCGGTATTGGTGCCGGATGGAATGCCGAGGAGATGGAAAACCACGGCACGGCGTTCAAGACACGCTTTAGATTAATGAAGGAACGCGTTGAAGCCATGAAGGAAATCTGGACCAATGAACAGGCCAGCTACCATGGAGACTTCGTTAATTTCGATGCCATCATCTCCTATCCGAAACCGGTTCAGGAACCACACCCGCCTATCATATTCGGCGGCGCGACGCCATTGGCGCGCCAAAGAGTGGTGGATTTCTGCGATGGCTGGATGCCCATCGACGTACTGTTGACCGACTTGCCCGAGGCTATCGCGGATCTACATCGCCGCGCCGAGGCGGCGGGCCGGGATCCAGCCTCCATTGACGTCACTATGTTCGCCTTCGATGGCGCCGATGGTGATACCATATTGCGCTACAACGATCTGGACATTGACCGATTGGTCCTGGTGGCGCCCCGGGAGCGCGATGCCGCCTTGGCGTTCGTGGATCGATTTGCGGAAATGAACGAACGGGTCGCATAAACGGGTCGCTTAAAGGACGGGTCGCCTAAAATTTAGCCATTGTCTCGAAAATGCCCTATAGTGATTAATGATTTGGCACTTTCTTGTTTCCAGGGGGCAGAGATGATCCAGAGAATTTGCGGCGGAATGGCCGCCGTTACCGCATTCGTCTTTCTTAGTTTTCCCAGTTTTGCAGCGGATTCCACACTCTCGGGTGGAGATACCGCTTGGATTTTGACGTCAACCGCCCTGGTCCTGTTCATGACCTTGCCCGGTCTGGCGCTGTTTTATGGCGGCTTGGTCAGATCGAACAATGTTCTGTCCGTCCTGATGCATTGTTTCGCCATTGCCTGCATGGCATCGGTCATCTGGCTGATCGGCGGCTATGCGCTGGCGTTCGGTGACGGCGGCGGGGCGCAGGCCTGGATCGGCGGGGCCGAGAAATGGTTCCTCCTTGGCATTGGCCCGGACACCCTGTCAGGCTCGATCCCGGAAATTCTATTCGTCGCCTTTCAAATGACCTTCGCAATTATCACCCCGGCGCTGATCGTTGGTGCCTATGTGGAACGTATAAGGTTCAGCGCGGTGATGTTATTTTCCGGCCTTTGGCTGATTTTTGTTTACGCACCTGTCTGCCATTGGGTCTGGGGCGGCGGCTGGCTGGCCGATCTGGGCGTGATGGATTTCGCCGGCGGTATCGTGGTGCATGTCACGGCCGGCACCTCCGCCCTGTTATTGGCCAAGGTTCTTGGCGGACGCCGGGGCTTTCCCAAGGAACTGCGCCCGCCCCATAATCCGGGCATGACCATGATCGGCGCCGCCATGTTGTGGGTCGGCTGGTTCGGTTTCAATGCGGGCAGCGCCCTGGCCGCGGACGGCAGCGCCTCCATGGCCATGTTCGTCACCCATATTTCGGCAGCAACCGCGTCGCTGACCTGGGCGTTCCTGGAATGGCGCCGTTTCGGCAAAGCATCCCTGGTCGGCATCGTCACGGGCATGGTGGCCGGGTTGGCGACGATTACGCCAGCCTCCGGCTTTGTCGGACCCATCGGCGCCCTGTGTATTGGCCTCGCGGCGGGCGTTGTCTGCCATTTCGCCGTGGAATGGGTGAAACAGAAGATCCAGATCGACGATTCACTGGATGTTTTCGCCGTGCATGGCGTTGGCGGCGCCTTGGGCACCTTATTGACGGCCTTTTTCGCCGCCGCCTCGTTAGGCGGCATGGGCCTGGCCGAGGGCACCACCATGGGCTCGCAATTCGGTGTGCAGGTTTTGGGCGTTGTTGCGGTGCTGGTATGGTCCGTGGTCGTCAGCTTCATCATTATCAAAATCACGGAGGCAACGGTTGGCCTGCGCATGAGCGATGAAGATGAAATTGAAGGCTTGGATATTGTTGCCCATGGCGAGCGGGGCTATGACCTTTAATAAAGGCATGGCCGGAATTTAATTGAGGAGACAGCGCAGATGAAAATGATCATAGCCGTGATTAAACCGCACCGCCTGGATCAGGTCCGTGACGCCCTGACCGCTATTGGCGTCCATGGCCTGACCGTGTCCGAGGTGCGCGGCTACGGCCGTCAGGGCGGTCATACGGAGATTTACCGTGGGGCCGAATATCAGGTCAATTTCGTGCCGAAGCTGAAACTGGAACTGGCTGTTCCCGATGACTTGTCCGAGCGGGTGGTCGAGGCCATCCGCGATGCCGCCAACAATGACCAAATCGGCGACGGCAAGATTTTCGTCGCGGATCTGGAACAGGTTATGCGCATCCGCACCGGCGAAACGGGGAACGAGGCTATTTAGAGCAATTCCGATCAATTGTGAATCGCGGAGCGATTCTAAGTGATTGGAAAAATTGCTCTATTCTTAAAGATCAGAGCATTTCCATTTCGGAAATGCTCTCGGTCAAATTCGCCGATTTGAGGTCGATTACGGCCGATCCGTGGCGAACACCCGTTCGTGGGGCTGGGATTTGAATTCAACGATATTGCCGCAGCCGTCGGGCAGCATCATGATGTGCTGCTCCGCCGGTTTGCCGGCAAACGACAAGCGCGGCGACAAGGTGAAATCCATATCCCGGCCGCGCAGACGATGCGCCATGGCCTGCCAGGCATCAAGGGGCAAAATAACGCCGAAGTGCCGCAGCGGCGCCACATCTCCATCGGACTCAATAGCACCAGAAGGCTTCGCGGCCTCGCGGGGCGACAAATGGGCCACGATGTGGTGGCCGAAGAAATTGATGTCAAAACGCCCCTTGGTCTCCCGCCCGATGGCGCAGCCCAAGATGTCTATGTAGAAGGCCTTTGCCTGGTCCAGATCATCGACCGGGATGGAGAGGTGAAACAAAGCATCTGTTTGCGTTTCCATTGAAATCTCCCCGACCGTGCCATCAAGGCCTATCATAGATATCAAAGCGTCCCATTGGGAGCCTATTTCCCGCCAAGTTGCCGCCAGGTTTTACCGCCGTCCGGGCTCGACATGATGGCCTGAACGTGGCTTTGCTGGTTGCCGGTGATGGCGTACAGCTGCTTGGCATTATCGGGATGGACGCCCAGGTGGAGGATATAGGCGTTTCCGAAATCGCTGTTCACGACGCGCCAGTTCAGTTTCGGCTCGGTGGTTCTGATTAACCCCGTGCCCAGCTGAAAGGCGTAGACGGTTCCGTCCGCCACGACATGAACCATGGTCACCGCACGCCGTACCAGGTGGGCGGGTTTCCAGCTCCGGCCGCCATCAACAGAACGCACAAGTCCACGCCGGGTTGCGCCATAAAAGGTGTTCACGTCCTTGGCGGAGGCGGCCAGATCGATCAGACCGCCGGGCGCCGCAGCAATCATTTTCCACGTTCGCCCACCATCGCGGCTCTTCTGAAAACCATGGGAAATTCCCGCGATAACGGCCGGATCCGCCTTGCTGACATCCATTTGATGAAAATCCACCGGTCCGTTGATGCCATTCGACAGCTTTTCCCAGGTTTTCCCTTTGTCGAGCGACCGG
>JABIRL010000366.1 GCA_018667855.1 Rhodospirillaceae bacterium | reverse complement strand
ATGGGGTATCGTGGATGCCGAACACGCCTGCCTCAATACTTGTCCCTTCCATGCCGGTCCTATTTCTTGACGTCCATTTTCTCTAGGTTAGCCCGCGCCGCGTCGGCGGCTCCTGTTTCCGGGGCTACCTCCAGGAGCTTTATCCAGTCCGCGCGCGCGCCGTCCTTGTCGCCGGCCAAGCGCTTCAGAATCCCGCGTTCCAATAGTGCTTCCGGGTGGGCGGGGTCGCGGGCCAGCGCCGCGTCTGTGTCGGCGCGCGCGGCCGCCGTCTGGTCCAGGAATCGAAACGCGGCGGCCCGGAATGCCAGTGCGTCCGGATGTCCCGGCGTTCCCACCAGGGCGATATCCAGATCCGCCTTGGCGCCAGCATAGTCGCGCCGTTCAGCCCGGGCCCGGGCCCGGGCGATCAAAAGCGACGGGGCCTTCGGCATCAGTTGTAGGGCCGTCGTCGCCACCGCCTCGGCGCGGGTGGCGTTGTCTGCCAACAGCCAAGCCTGGCCCGCCTGGGCCAGGATGCCGGCCTTCAATCGGGGCCCTTTCTTCTCCGACTGGGCCAGGGCTTCCAGCCGTTTCGCCGCGTCCGCGTAGAGACCCAAGGCCATAAGCGCCGAGGCGGCGCAATGTTCCGCCGGGCCACCGCCGCCCTCGCGGCCCCACTGGATGGCGTCTTCGAAGGCGTCCTTGGGGAACTTTTCCACTTCGGAGAGGCAGGCCTGATAGCGCTGGGCAGGTGGCTTTTCGTCGGCCGCCGCCGCCATACCGGTCAGGCCGGCGATCAGCGCCGGCAGGGCGAAATGGAACAGTGTCATTGCCAGACAATCTGCGGGCCTGTAAGGCAAATGACAAGTCCCGCCGACAGGAGCCAGTATGTCCGTCACCGTCGCCCAACCCGGCCACCTCTTTTGTTTTGGTCTTGGCTATTCCGCAAGCCGCCTCGCGGCGTGCCTCGCGGCCAGAGGCTGGGCCGTCTCGGGCACCAGCCGAAGCGACGAACAGGCCGCGACCGGCCGCGCGCTCGATTATACCATGTATGTCTTTGACGGGACCGCCGGGGGTGAGGCCGTCTGGTTTGACGGCGTCACCCACATTGTGGTCTCCGTGCCGCCAGGCCGCGATCCGGGGTCGGCGGGCGATCCCGTGCTGGCGCATTTCGCCGAGGCATTGGCGGATATGCCGACGCTCAGTTGGCTGGGCTATCTCTCCACGACCGGGGTGTACGGCAACACGGACGGAGCGTGGGTGGATGAGGCCGCGCCACTGAACCCCAACGTGGCCCGCAGCGTTTGCCGCGCTGCTGCCGAGGCCGCCTGGCAGGAACTGGCAGCGGCCCACGGTCTGCCCCTGCACATCTTCCGTCTAGCCGGCATCTACGGGCCAAGGCGCAATACTCTGGCTCAGGCGGCGATGGGTCAGGCAAGGCGTATCATCAAGCCCGGCCACCAGTTCAGCCGCATCCACGTAGATGATATCGCCACCGTCCTGGAGGCCTCCATGGCCGCGCCGAACTCTGGCGCCATCTATAATGTCTGCGATGACGAACCGGCGGCACCCGCCGAGGTAACCACATTTGCCTGTTCGTTGCTGGGGGTCGATTTGCCCGATGAAGTGCCCTTCGAAGAAGCCGCCGAGACCATGTCGCCAATGGGCCGCACCTTCTGGGAAGACAACCGGCGGGTCTGTAACGACCGGATCAAGGATGAACTGGGCGTGCGGCTAGCCTATCCCACCTATCGCGAGGGCCTTCGGGCTATCTACGACGGCGAGTTCTCCAGCTGATCCAAGAGTGCGCCCAGTGTCTGACGTAGACGGTCCAGGTCGTGGTCTTCCGACAGGCGGTGTTCGCCCGCTTTCACCAAGGTGACCTCCACGTCCGCTGACGTCACCGTCTCCATGATCCGCATGGACGTAGTCCAGGGCACGTCGGCGTCATTGATGCCGTGGATTAGGCGGATCGGGCAGTTGAGCTTCAATGGTTCGCGCAGCAGCAGCTGGTTTGCGCCCTCGTCCAGGAGTTTCTTGTTGATGCGATAGGGCTCCGTATCGTCGTAGTCGTTTCGGAGCAGGACGCAGTCGGTGGCGTTCAGCTCCGCCACCTGCGCATCGCTTAGTTCTGCCAGGATCAGGTCTTCGGTGAAATCCGGTGCCGACGCCAGGCCCAACAGCCCGGCAACGCGCTGGGGTCGCGCGCGGGCTACCAGTAGCATTATCCAGCCGCCCATAGAGGATCCGACCAAGACCTGTGGGCCGTCGGTGAGTTGGTCCAGCGCATCGATGGCGTCCGATACCCATTCGCCGATCGTGCCGTCATTGAAATCGCCAGACGATTGGCCGTGGCCCTGATAGTCGAAGCGCAGGAAGGCGTTGCCGCGTATGCGGCAAAAGTCTGCCAGCGCTAGTGCCTTGCCGCCGGTCATGTCGGATTTAAACCCGGTCATGAAGACGACGCCCGGATTCTTGCCAGGAGTGCAGTGGTAGGCGATAGACGCGCCGTTATCTCGTGTTAAGATACTGGGCGTTGAAACACTTTCATCCATGCGGGAACCTTCCGGAAAGTTGGCGGTCGGGACCATCGCGGTCGGGGACAAGCCGGGACAAAGCAGGAAAATTCAAGCCAAATGGTCCATGTAAAAGGGTTCGACCTAAGGTTTATAAAATATACGGACCTCAAGTCCGAGGAGAATTATGAACAACGACGCCGATAATGCTAGCGCCGGACCGCCCGGGAACAGGAATAGGCCTGACTCGCTGGCTGTAAACCCGGAAGACGGCCGCATGGCGACAGTCCTGCAGGTCATTCCGGCCTTGGGGGCGGGTGGCGGCGTGGAACGTGGCACCGTGGAGATCGCCGAGGCTATCGCGGATGCAGGTGGCCGCGCCCTGGTGGTATCCGTCGGTGGTTCCCAGGTTCACGAAATTACCCGCGTCGGCGGCGAACACATTGAGCTGCCCTTGCATTCCAAGAACCCGGTGGTGATATACAAGAACATTTTGCGCCTGGCCGCGTTGATTGAGCGCGAAAACGTGGACCTGATCCACGTGCGGTCCCGCGCCCCGGCCTGGAGCGCCTTATATGCCGCGAAACGCACCAAGCGGCCTCTCGTCACCACCTTCCACGGCACCTACAACGCCCGGAGCTTTATTAAGCGCGCCTACAACAGCGTGATGACGAAGGGCGAACGGGTGATCGCCATCTCTGATTTCATTGCCGAACACGTTCACCGGCTCTACGGCGTACCCGCTTCGCGGCTCCGGATTATTCACCGGGGCGTCGATCTCTTCCGGTTCAATCCTGCTAATGTCTCGGCCGAACGGGTCGTGCAGTTGGCTAACGAATGGCGACTAACTGAAGGCTATCCGGTGATCATGCTGCCTGGCCGGCTGACCCGATGGAAGGGACAGGCCATTTTTATAGAAGCCGTCGCCAAGCTGGAGCGCCGCGACATCCGCTGCCTGATCGTCGGCGGCGACCAAGGCCGCCAAGACTACCGACGCGAACTAGAGGCAATGGTCGAGAAGCAAAACCTGGGCGAGATCGTGCGCATTGTCGATCATTGCACCGACATGCCGGCGGCCTACATGCTGACCGATGCGGTGGTCTCCGCCTCCACCGAACCCGAAGCCTTCGGCCGGGTGATGATCGAAGCCCAGGCCCTCGGCCGCCCGGTGATCGCCAGCGACCACGGCGGCGCGTGCGAGACGGTACTGCCCGGCAATACCGGCTGGCTGGTGCCACCGGGGGACGTGGACGCCCTGTCGGCGGCCCTGGCCAAGGTCCTGGCCCTGGACGGGGCTGCTCGCGGCCGGCTGTCCGGCGCGGCAATCACCAACGTCGTGGAAAACTTCTCCAAACAAAAAATGTGCGCCAAGACCTTGGAAGTCTATAACGAGGTCCTACAGGCGCCGGCGTCGGACTGAGGGCTGAGGCGCGCATGGGCGCTAACATCCTGGTCATCAAGCTGGGCGCGCTGGGAGACATGGTTCAGGCGCTTGGTCCCATGGCGGCAATCCGACGATATCATTCGGACGCCTGGATTACGGCCTTGACCACGGAACCCTACGCAGCGTTCCTGGAGGCATCGGGATTGTTTGACGTGGTCTGGGTGGACACGCGCCCGTCGCTTCTCGATTTCGGAGCCTGGATGGGGGTTCGCCGGCGCTTGCGGGACGGCGGGATTGGGCGGGTTTACGATCTACAGACCTCGGACCGCAGTGGCTGGTATTTCCGAATGTTCGGTGCGCGCCGACCGGAGTGGTCGGGGATCGTGGCGGGGTGTTCGCACCCGCACGCCAATCCTGAACGTGATGCTATGCACACCATCGAACGCCAGCGCGAGCAGTTGGCCATGGCCGGAATCGACGACGTGCCATCGTCCGACGTCGGCTGGGCCACGGCGGACTTAAGCGAGTTCGATTTGCCGAATGACTATACCCTGCTGGCGCCCGGCGGCGCGCGACACCGCCCGGCGAAGCGTTGGCCGCAGGCGCGTTACGTGGAACTGGCCAAGAAGCTACGCAATGACGGCCATACGCCCGTCCTCATCGGCAGCGCTTACGAGGATGATGTGCTGGGCGCTATCTCCGCTGCTGTGCCCGGCGCGGTCAATCTGGCCGGGCGTACGAATCTGCTCCAGTTGGCCGAACTGGGCCGGCGGGCCGTATACGCCGTGGGCAACGACACGGGGCCTATGCACCTGATCGCGGCAGCGGGCTGTAAGGCGGTGGTGCTCTATTCCCATGACTCGGATCCGGCGCTTTGCGCCCAGCGCGGTGCGGATGTGCGCATTCTGCGCCGGCCTACGTTGGATGTCCTTAAGGTGGCGACGGTGGCCGCGGCGCTCGACAATTCGACACCGGGCGTGGTATGAGGCGATTGTGAATATGCTTTTGCCAGCGCGCTTTCAGTTTGTGACCTCCGGTCGAACTATCGGCACGGACGGGATGCCGGCTGCCTGACACGAACCAGAGCGGCAGGCCTGAAAATTTCCGCCCGTATTTCCTGGAAATTCCAAAGTATTCACCGGTTCCCAAAGGGCGCTGGTTCTTGACAGGCACAAGGAACCACATAGGGTTTCATCGATTTTGAAGAGGAAGCGTGATATGCCACGCATTACGTTACCCGACGGCAGCGTTCGGGAATTCGACAACCCCGTCTCCGGCGCCGAATTGGCCCACGACATCGGGCCGGGCCTGGCGAAGGCGGCTATGGCGATCCGCATCAACGGCGAACTGGATGATCTATCCACGGTCATGGACGCCGATGCCGAGGTTGCCATCATCACCGACAGGAACGAGGAAGAGGCCCTGGACCTGATCCGCCATGACACGGCGCATGTGCTGGCGGAAGCCGTACAGGAGCTGTTCCCCGGCACCCAGGTGACCATCGGCCCAAACATCGAAAACGGCTTTTACTACGACTTCGCCCGCGAAGAGCCCTTCTCCATGGGAGATCTGGAAACCATCGAAGCCAAGATGCGCGAGATCATCGACCGCGACGACGTCTTCACGAAGGAAGTCTGGGACCGGGATGAGGCCGTGAAGACATTCAGCGACATGGGTGAAAAGTACAAGGCGGAGCTGATCGAGGGCCTGCTCGAGGACGAAGAAGTCAAGATTTACCGCCAGGGTAAATGGTTCGATCTGTGTCGTGGCCCGCACCTGCCGTCCACGGGCCGCATCGGCAAGGCGTTCAAGCTCATGAAGGTGGCCGGGGCCTATTGGCGCGGCGATTCAAACAAAGACATGCTGCAACGTATTTACGGCACCGCTTGGCGCACTGAGAAAGAGCTGAAGAAGCACCTGCTCATGCTGGAAGAGGCGGAAAAGCGTGACCACCGGCGTTTGGGCCGTGAAATGGGCTTGTTCCATCAACAAGAACAAGCCACGGGCTCGGTCTTCTGGCATCCAAAGGGTTGGACCTTCTACCGCACCATCCAGAAATACATGCGCAAGCGCCTGGAGGCAGGCGGCTACGTTGAAGTGAACACACCGCAAATGGTCGACCGGACACTATGGGAAGATTCTGGCCACTGGGATAAGTTCCGCGAGAACATGTTCATCGCCGAGAGCGAAGACCGTATGCTGGCCATCAAGCCCATGAACTGCCACTGCCACGTGCAGATCTTCAAACAGGGTCAAACGTCCTACCGAGATTT
>JABIRL010000307.1 GCA_018667855.1 Rhodospirillaceae bacterium | reverse complement strand
CTAACTGCGTCATCTAGAAATATATTTCCGGGGGCATCCCCAGCAAGACCTGTCCGGCCGTCTCGTAGTGGGACTCCCGGGCCTGGATCTGTTGCGTCAGAGTATGCATGTCGCGGAAGCGCCGTTCGAACGGCGTGCCGGGGAAAATGGCGCTGACGCCGGCTGCCTTGTAGACCCAATCCGTGACATCCGATGCACCGTGTATGGCATGGGTCGCCGCCAAACGTACGCGGGCCCGGTCGGGGATATCGATGGGCTCGGTCTCGCCGGCACCGGCATAGACTTCGGCCAGTGCCTCCAGCAGATAGGCCCGCGAAGCGCCCAAAGTGGCTTCGCCCTTTGCGATTCCCGCTTGTACCGTTGCCGTATCCGCCAGACGTGCCAATCCGCGGGGCGTTTTCTCGGCCGCCAGATCGACGAAGGCCGATAGCATGGCGCGCCCGATGCCCAGGGCGACGGAGGCGACGCCAACTGTGTAAAGCGTCTGCTGTGGGAAGGCGTACAACGGCCCGCTCCGCCGCCGCAGGCTGGGATCATCGCGGGTTCCCGAATAGGCTTCCGCGATAAACAAATCATCCACGCTGTATGAATCGGAGGCCGTGCCCCGCAGCCCGATGGTGTTCCAGGTATCGTGCAGGGTGGCCTGATCGGCCGGGAACAACAGGGTACGTAGAGTGGGGTGCCCGGCCTGGTTCAAACGCAGGCTGCCGTCCGCTTCCTTGACCCGGCAATGCACGCCCATCCAGTTGGCCTGACGGCAGCCGGAAGCGAATTCCCATCTGCCGCTGACCCGGTAGCCGCCGGCCTCCGCATCCGCCAACCCCTTATGGGGCGGGCCCCAGGCGATGACGGTGCGGGGATCGGCGAAGATCTCTTGCGCCGCGGCCACATCCAGATAGGGGGCGATCAGGGCGGCGCTGTTGCCGACAAATATGTTCCAGGCTACCGATGCCTCGTGGCAGGCGATTTCCTCCAATGCCAGAACATAGGCGCCCGGCGCCACCTCTCCACCGCCCACCTCCCGCGGCAAGAGCAGACGGAACAGCCCCTGTTCGTGCAGTTGAGACAACAGGGGTTCGGGGATACGCCGCGTGCGCTCGATTTCGTCCGCCGCATTCGCCAGCGGTCCGGCCAAACTCCGGGCCCGCGCCAAGGGCTCTATTTCATTGAATTGATCCATGCCCCATTGCGGCGCAACTTGGGCACGCTGTCAATGACGCAACATTTGGCTGTGTGGCCGCTGTCTCCCAATTTAGAGAATCAATATGATGAGTTTTCATTTGCCATCGCCGCGCCGCCGTCGTTACACTTGACCCAACGAAGCGCAAATAAACAGAAGCGTACGCGTGTCGAGGTAGGCGGTGTAATTTTGGGGGGAGGCAGACACCGTTCGTTTGCCAGCCAAAGCGCCAAACTTGGGCACACCTTTAACAGAGGCTCGCACAAGGGAGGCCTATTATTATGTCCGAGCAAAAAATCAGCAACTCTTTCGGCAAACAGACCCGCCGTGAATTTGTCGCAACGGCAAGCGCGATCGCGGCCAGCGCCGCGGCGGCCAGTGTGCCCGGTTCGGCACTCGCGGCAAAGAATAAAGGCGGAACCCTGCGGTTTTCGACCCGCGCCGATGCACGGGGCCTGGATCCGCAACGCAACATTATCTACTACGTCTCGCACCCATTGGCGGCGACATCAGGCGGCCTGCTCGATATCGACGCGAACATGGACATCGTTCCCGCCATTGGCGAGGAATGGACCGTTTCCGACGACATGAAGACCTATACCTTCAAGATCCGGAAAGGCGTCACCTTCCATAACGGCGCGGATGTGGATGCGCCGGCGATCAAGTGGAACTATGACCGGGTCCGCGATCCGAAAACCTCTCATTCCTTCCATCGCAGCTTCTTCAAGGAAGTGGAAGACGTGGTTGCGGTCGACAAACACACTTTGCGCATCACATTGAAAACGCCAAGTGCCGTGTTCCTGGCCAGCGTGACCTATTATCCGGTCAATCTGATCGCGCCCAACAGCGTGGCTCAGGTGGATACCCATCCCGTTGGTTGCGGGCCGTTCAAGTTCGTCAGCTGGAAGCGCTATGCGAAGACAGAGATGGTCCGGTTCGAGAATTTCTGGCAGACCGACGCCCAGGGCAACTCATACCCCTATCTCGACGCGATTGAAGGCTATCCGAAGAAAGAGGACAAGGTTCGTTTGACGGCTCTACGCACGGGCGAGGTCGATCTGATCGAGAATATGTCCTATGCGGATGCCGCAAACTTCAAGAAAAATGAAACCGCGAATTACAATACCTGGGATATTCCCCAGGTCGGTTGCGGTTACCTTGCTATTCAGGCCAAGAAGGGCCCCTTCGCCATGGATGCCGCGGACGGCAAGCTGATGCGTCAGGCCCTGGCCCATGCCATTGACAAGGAGGCCATTCATCAGGCCATCTTTAACGGTCTGAGCGAAAGCCTGAACGGCTTCTACGGCACGGCAAGCTCTTGGCACATGCCTGACATCAAGAACGTCAAGGAATACGACCCCGAGAAATCGAAGTCCATTCTGCGTAAACTGAATGCCATGAACACGCCCATCGCGGTGGTTGCACGGCAGGCGTATTCCTACATGCATGACACTGGAGAACTGGTGTACTCCATGCTTCAGGAAGCCGGCTTCAAGACCACCAATGAAGTGTTCGACAACCCGGTTCTGCGTAAGAAGTACAAAAAGGCCGACTACGGTATCGATTCCACCGCCAACAGTTATCGTTTCGAGCCCGACCAGTGGTATTCGGTCAACGTTCTGTCATCCGGACCTTCGACAAAGCTGCGGACCGGCTACAAGAACGAAGCAGCGGATAAGTTGATCGTCGCCGCACGCGCCACCCGCGACAAGCAGGTGCGGATGGAGATGTATACCGACGTCGAAAGCATGGTCAACGAAGACAGCGCGTTGATTTACACTCACGGCATTCCGCTGACGTCCGCGGCGACCAAGAAGTTGAAGGATTATGCGCCTGCATTTGCTGGTCCGTTCAACATTTCCAACGGCGGTGTACGCACGGCCTATTTGGAAAGTTAGCCGCGGTTATCGACGACGCGCAAATGTAACGCGTACCTGCAAAAGGTGCATAAGTTGTCCGGTGATGCCTTCGTAACCGAAGGCATCACCGGCGCGCCACGCCGGAGCCAGCAGCATGCTCATTTATATCATCAACCGCATATTGCAGATCATACCTGTGATATTCATCCTATCCATCCTGGTCTTCGGCTTCGTCCATGCTCTGCCTGGCGATGTCATTGATACCTTGACCGCCACGGACGGGGAGGAAGACCCGGAGGTCCGGGCCGCCTTGGAAAAGGAATTCGGCCTCGACAAGCCGATTTATGTGCAATACTTCATTTGGATTGGCAACGTCCTGCAAGGGGATTTCGGCAAATCTCTTGTCACCCGGCGGCCGGTCAACATTGAATTGCTTGAACGCATACCGGCAACGGTCTACCTGGCTCTTGTCGGTATCGGGCTATCGATCCTGATCGCCGTGCCCCTGGGCACATTGGCGGCTGTCAGACGCAATACATTAACTGACTATACCGCGCAGATATCATCACTTGCCGGTATATCAATCCCGGAATTCTGGTTCGCCATCCTTTGTATTTTATTATTCGCCCTGCATCTGGGCTGGCTGCCGTCGTCTGGGTATGCGCCATTTTTCAGCGAACCCGGCAAGAGCATCTGGTATCTGATCCTGCCGGCCCTGGCGGTGGGCTTCCGTCAAGCCGCCTTCACGACCCGGCTGACACGCTCCAGCATGCTGGATGAGCTCTCCAAGGATTATGTGGACACGGCGCGCTCCCTGGGCCTGTCCGAACGCAAGGTGATTTACAAATACACCCTGCGTAATGCCATGATCCCCACCATCACGATTTCCGGCTTGCAGCTGGCAAGCCTGCTGGGCGGCACGGTGGTGCTGGAGACGATTTTTTCCTGGCCGGGGATCGGTCTGGCGATCTACTCGGCGATCCAACTACGGGATTTTCCGGTCATCCAGGCCGGCGTACTGGTTCTGGGTATCATGGTGGTCATCATCAATCTATTGGTCGATATAACGTACCGCGTGCTGAACCCACGCGTTGGAATGGGTTAAGGGGACGCCGCCATGTCTGATCAACAACTGCAATCACGTCAACGGGTCGACACCATCAGCCCCGACGACACGCCATTCGCCATCCGCATGCGCCGCATACAGGCGGTGAGCCGAAATGCCCTCGACGAGCTTTTGAAGAGCAAGACCGCGACCATCGGCGCGATCATGATGATTTTCCTGCTTTCGGTTTGCATCCTGACACCCATACTAGCCACGCACTCGCCGATCAAAACCAATTATCGCATCCGGCTGGAGCCGGCCAGCGCGGAACATTATTTCGGCACGGACAAATTTGGCCGGGACATTTATTCCCGGGTTCTTTGGGGCGGCCAGCGCATTGTCCTGATCTCTTTGGCGGCTGTTACCTTTGGCTTGATCCTGGGTATTCCGCTGGGTGTGTTTGCCGGCTTTTTTGGCGGCCGCTTTGATGCCATTTCCATGCGATTTGTCGACGGTCTCATAGCATTTCCAGGCTTGTTACTTTATTTGCTGATCATAACGGTGGCGCGGGAGTGGAAGCTTGAGGGTTTCTGGAACGATTTGATTCTCGTTTTCGCGCTTGGCGTAAATACCATGCCGGAAATAGCGCGCCTGACCCGGGGCACGGCAATGGTTGAGTCCAAAAGGGAATATGTGGAAGCCGCCCACGTGGTGGGCGAGGGTAGTTTTTATATCGCGCTGCGGGAAATTCTACCCAATATCATCTCACCACTGATCGTCAATGCCACCGTGCGCCTGGGCTTCATCATCCTGATCATCGCCGCGCTGTCATTCCTCGGGCTTGGCACACCGCCGCCAACGCCGGATTGGGGCAGTGACCTCAACGTTGCCCGTCAACATATGGAAACCAACCCGATGATTGCGGTCTATCCCGGCTTGGCGATCTGCTATTCCGTACTCGCCTTCAATCTATTCGGTGATGGTCTGCGCGACATTCTCGATCCACGCACACAAGACCGATAGTCCATACCCGGAAAAACTACGGGCCGCACCTGTTTTGCAGGCGCGGCCCGATACCGTTCAGGTAAGATCAAAGGTTGTGGCAGGCGACCTGATGGTCCGTATCGGCCACCACCAGTTCCGGCTCCACTTCGCCACAAATTGATGTGGCCAGGGGGCAACGGCCATTCAAACGGCAACCGGGCGGCGGATCGATCGGCGTCGCGACCTCGCCCTCCAACGTCAGGCGGGGTGGTGGTTTTTTCGGGTCGGCCTCGGGCACCGCAGCCAAAAGCGCCTTGGTATAGGGGTGGAGCGGATCGGAAAAGATCGTCGCCACCGGTCCGGATTCAACGATCTTACCCACATACATCACCGCGACCCGGTCGCTGATATGACGGATAACGGCCAAATCGTGGGCGATAAATAAATAGGTCAGAGAGAATTTTTCCTGCAGCTCCCGGAACAAATTGAGGATCTGGGCCTGGATGGAAACATCAAGGGCCGAGACCGGCTCGTCACCAATCACCAACTCCGGCGTCACAGACAGACCACGAGCAATGGCAATGCGCTGGCGCTGGCCGCCGGAAAATTCATGCGGGTAGCGGTCAATATGTTCCGAACCCATGCCAACCAAATTTAGGAGTTCCAGAACCCGTTCCCGTTTTTCGTGCCAGGTGGTGGCCAGCTTATGAACTTCCAAAGGCCGGCTCAAAATATCCATGATGGTCTTACGCGGATTAAGGGAGGAATAGGGATCCTGAAATACCAGCTGCACATTCTTGCGGGTCTCCCGCATGCGCTTCGGGGAAAACCCCAGCATATCCTCGCCATGCAGCTTGATTCCGCCCGCGGTGGGTTCAATAAGTCGCGTGATCAGCCGGCCGGTCGTCGATTTACCGCAGCCGGATTCGCCCACCAGTCCCAAAGTCTCGCCCTGGCGGATATAGAAACTGACGCCATCGACCGCTTTCACCGTCTGGGATTTACCGGCCATGCGAGAGACGAAATCGCCATTCAGGGTGAAATGTTTGACCAGATCATTAACTTCCAACAGGTGTTCGCTCATGAGATTTTCTGCCTTGGTGCTGATCGCTTCGCCGGCATATCTTCCGCGCGGGCCGATGGTGTCGTGGCATTCATGCTAAACAGCCTAAACGGTGGGTTGGTCATGCAGGTGACATGCAGCGAAATGGCCGGGTGATAATTCGCGAAATTCAGGGATACGCTCCCGGCAGACATCCATGGCCTCGGTGCAGCGGGGATTGAATTTGCAGCCCATCGGCGGGTCCATCATGTTGCATACCGTGCCGTCGATCGGTGTCAGGAATTTCTCCTGCACGTCAAGCCGGGGGATCGAACGCAACAGGCCCTTGGTATAGGGATGCTGCGGATTGGCGAATATCTCGTCCTTGGTCCCCATCTCCACCAGATGGGATGCATACATCACCCCGATCTTATCGCAGGCATGGGCCACGACACCCAGGTTATGGGTGATGAACAGCAAGGACATATCAAAACGTTCGATCATGGAAGTAATCAACTCCAGGATTACCGCCTGGATAGTGACGTCGAGGGCCGTGGTCGGCTCGTCCGCGATCAGAAATGTCGGATCGCAGCTCAACGCCATGGCCAGCATGACGCGCTGACGCATGCCGCCGGAAAATTCATGGACATAATTGTCGATCCGCGCAGTGGGAGATGGAATACCCACCAGCTGCAGCATTTCGATCGTGCGCTCCCGGGCCTCCAGCTTGCTAAGACCCATGTTGGTACGCAGGGCATCGCCGATCTGGCTGCCCACGGTAAACACCGGGTTCAGGGCATTCATGGGTTCCTGAAAAACCATGGCAATATTCTGGCCACGAATTTCCCGGATCTCATTGTCCGACATCTGATACAGATCGCGCCCCTGAAAACGCACTGTACCACTGGCAATTTCGCCGGGCGGTGTCGGTATCAGACGCATGATCGAACGCGCCGTTACCGATTTACCCGAACCGCTCTCCCCTACCAGGCCAAAAGTTTCACCCTTGGCGATCTGGAAAGAAACACCGTCAATTGCCCGCAATACACCCCGCTTGAGATTAAACTGGACACTCAAATTGTCGATCTCAAGAACTGGTTCAGACATACAGCTGCCCCTTATCCCCGTTAAACTTTTTTTATAGGCGAAGCTTCCCAGCTAAGTGCAAAACTGTCAATGGCGACCCTGGAAACTGGCGTCAAATTCGAGCGTTTTTTACGGTTACTCAGCCTTGGTATCACCATAAACAGCAGGCCCCCTGCCCTGACCAGTGGGTCCTTCCGGGTGGGGAGACGTGGGTCGGTTGTATTCGGGCGCGGCCTTTCCCCGGTTGGCGCGGATGGCCGCGATGACCGGGCTCTCGAAGACCGCGCCGATGGCCATTGCCGCCTTGCGATCGGCTGTTTGAGTGTTCAGATCGTTGGGTACCGGCATCATATTGGCGGGGTAATAGGCCATCTTTTGTTTGCCTGGATCAATCTTGTGACTTGGATTCAGATCACGCTGGCTGACGCCCTTGACGGGTTCGATGCAGACATCATCAACCACTTCCAGATCAAACCACCATTTCTTCAACGGGTTGCGCCTGCCCTTGCCCAGATAATCATCCAGCCAGACGGCGATCGGCACCAACAGCGGCTTCAGCCAGCGAGCGTTTATCCCGCACCAGGAAGCCATGCGCTCCAGGATCGGACCATCGGCGGTGACCACCTTGTTCAACGGACAGGTCTTCATACAGCGCCCGCAGGCCGAACCCTTGGCGTTGGTCAGGCGGTAGCGGGCGCAGCGTTCGGCATCCGGCTTCCACATCTCATAACCGTTGAACATGATTTTATCGCCCCACGAGATGGCGTCGCAGGGGCATTCACGGGCGCATTTCGTGCAGTTCTCGCAAAAATACTGCAGCCCAAAATCCACCGGCTTGTCAACTTCCAATGGCATGTCGGTGGTTAGCACAACGGATTTGAAGCGCGGCCCAACGAAAGGGTTGAGCACCAGTTCGCCGATCCGCGACAACTCTCCCAGTCCGGCCCACAGCACCAGGGGAATATGCAGCACGTCGCTGTCCACATTGGTTTGCGAACGGGCCGGAAAGCCCAGTTGACGCAGGGTATCGCCCATGACGCCGGCAATCTCTGCTCCCCGCAAATAGGCCCGCATGGACTGGGTGCCGGAAATCCAATCATCTCCCGCCGCCCCTTCCATGGTATCGAATTCCTGATCGATCAGCATGACCACGGCGTATTTATGATAGGGCGCGATCTGCTCTCCCTTGGTGCCGTGCGAGAACCAGGCGTAGTCGGGTATTTCACAAATCCCCGTCAGATCGGCGCCCAGCAGATAGGACAGCGATTTCAGCGCCCGGCTGTTGGCGGCGGGGTCACTGTAGTCTTCCGGCGTGGCGCCGACATTGGGTTCGCCGCCTTGAATAGGCACCATGGCCCGCATGGAGGCCATCATGCCGGCGGTATGAGGTTGTTTGAAGGCGAAGCGATTGCGCTCCCGCATAGCCTTCGCGCCCAGATCGCCACGCGCGGCGCGCTCGAAAAAAGCGGCGCGTTTGGACACCCGCGGCACCTCTTCGTCCAGGATCAAGGTGGTGGGTCGGTCCACACGCGGCACTGTTTCCATTGGATAGGCACTGAGATGGGTAGCCCGGCCCGCGCGGCGGTTACGCTCCCGCCCCGATGTGGCGCCATTCCGGCCCAGCCAATAGCCCAGCCCGTGCCCGGCGAGCGCGGCCTTGGCCAGGGGCCGGTCAACCTCCAACCCATAGGACGTGGAAACGGCGGCAATGGAAAATCCGCCTTTGATGAACGGATTACGCAAGCCATCGCCATCCCGCACCGCCAACCCGGCCAGCACCGCCAGGCGATCGAGGTCAAGATCCCCGGCGCCCATGACATGGGCGATTGCCCCATGACCCATCTTTTGGATATGCCCCGACAGGCACACCGCGATGCCGCCTATTCGCGCATCCCCGGCCTCACCAAGGGCCGGGGCGATCCAGTCCCGGGCCGGGTTGCCGGCCTCCGGCACGCGGCCATGTTCCAATAGCAACACAACAGCGAATTCATGCGCCGCCGCCGTGCCATTACTGGTCCAGGCATTGGGCGGAATACGGCAGATCCCCACTTGGGAGGCATTCATGAAATAGCCATAACCCTTAACGTCGACCATGCGGCGATGGAGGTCATCCGGTACCGGCGCCTTGGCTGCCGCCGGCTGTTTCATGGCAGTCGCGATAAAGATATCCAGATAACCGCGAAGGGATTGAGCCAGGGGACCGTCGGCGGGCTTGTTATAACCTGGCGACAAGATAGGTGGGCGAGCCCCTTCCTCGGCAATCACGTCATCATCGCGGGGCAATATTTCCAGAGGAAAGCCACCCAGATGATACGGCCGCCGGTCATTTCTTGTCGTAAAAAACACGTGGCCCTCCGATCATTGCCCTTAAGACCCGACTTTATCGTATCATGGTTTCAAAGAATGATATCGCAGGCATGGGAGACAACGACATGAAGGCAGGGTTTATCGGAACGGGCAGCATCGGTCTGCCATTGGCAAGCAATATTCTGGACCAGGAGAAAGCCCTGGCGGTCTACGACATCAACCCAGGCGCCACGAAATCACTGGCCGAGAAACAGGCACGCGTCCTGTCCTCGCCCGGCGAGGTGGCCAACGAGGCTGAAGTGGTCTTCGCCTGCATGCCCAGTATAGAGAGCTTTCACGCCATTGTTTCCGGTTCGGGCGGCGTGCTGCAGGGCAGCACCATGAAGACCTTTGTTAATCTGGGCACCATGGGCACCGAAGCGGTCGGCGCGGTGGAGGCCGCGCTGTCCGAAAAGGGTATCGCCATGCTGGATTCGCCCATCACGGGGGGTGTGCAACGGGCCTGGGACGGCGACATCACCGTCGTTACATCCGGCCCGCAAGCCGTCTACGATCAGGTTGAACCCTTTCTGCAATCCTTCGCCAGGGACATCCACTATGTGGGTGGGGAAGTCGGGCAAGCGCAATTGGTCAAGATTTCCAACAACATCATGTCCTTCACCAACCTGGTGATCGCCTGCGAGGCGCTGGTGATGGCCGCTAAGGGCGGTGTGGACCCCGAAAAGGCCCTGGCCGTGATGAATTCCGGTTCCGGCCAGAACAGCGCCACCTTGGGCAAGGTTCCGAATTTCATATTGAACCGGGCCTTCAATATGGAAGCGCCTATGCATATCATCGAAAAGGACGCCATGTTGTGGCGTATGGAGGCCGAACGCCTGGAAGTCCCGCAAAACGTCGCCTCCGCCACCTATCAAACCATGCGGCAGGCCCTGGCCATGGGCCTCAAAGATGGCGATTTGAGCGAGATGGTGCGGGTCGTTGAACGGGCCGCGAATTTCGAGCTGCCAAAAACCCGCGACTAGATCAAATCCGAAAATAGTCTAAAGCCGATAGAAATGTTTCGCCGTATCGTGGAACAGGGCGGTGCGCTCGGCGGTGGAACAATCCCGGATCATGTGGGCGATGGCGCTGACCTGATCCACGTAGCCGATCCGCAGACCGGCCACGGGAAAATTGGAGGCGAACATGCAGCGTTGAAAGCCGAAAATCTCGATGGCTTCACGCACCACGAGTCTGTTGTCGTGGTAATCCCACGGCGCGCCGGCCAGGCCCAGTTCGGATATCTTAAGGTGCACATGCTCCATGGCCGCCAGGGCAGTCATGCCCCGGCGCCATTCCGCCAGACCGTCTTCACCGCGATCCCACGACAGCCCTGTGTGTTCCACGACGATGGCAAGATCAGGATAAAGCGCACAGACCTCCGCCGCCTCGGACAGATGCCAGTACGGCACCCGCAGATCCCAAGACAGGCCATGCTGGCGCAACAGGCCCAGTCCGGTACGCCAGGCGGGGTCCTGCATGCTGACCGGCTGCCCCTGTACACGATCGCGGCTGGCGGCGGTGGCGGAGGTTCTGGGTTTGCTGCGAATTCCCCGGACAGCCGGATAGGCGGCCTGGGCGGCAAGCACATTTTCGCTTTCGGGCCGGTGCAACCAGGCATGGGCGACAATGGCCTGGGGCATGCCGGCATCCCCCATCATGGCGGATAACCAGCGCGTCTCGGCCACGGGATCGTCGTGGTCGGACTCGGCCTCCACATGCACGGTTTGCACCACGCGCAGGGGCCCCGTGTCGGCACGGTAATCGGCGACGGTGTAGTCGCGCTTCAATGCCTCATAGTCGCCCAATAGGAAATTTTCTTCCTGATGATCGGTCAACCAGGGGTAATAGACCGCCTGCATATCGAACAGATGGTGATGGCTGTCGATAATGTCGAAGGTCAGATCCAGACCGCTCATGTCCGGCAGGTTTGTCGCTTTGGAAAGATCCATTCGTCCCGGCCCCAGTGGAGTTAACAGAATACGAGGGCCGTATTCTAAACCGGATCCGGATTAACGGTCTCTAAAATCCAATATTCAGGCCGAAGAAGAAGCGAAATTTGTCACCCTGCGCCCCTTCAGCGAAAACCGGTTCGGTCAGGGGCTGTGCAATTTCCCCAAAAACACGAACATTGTTGGGCAACAGTGCCCGCACGCCGATACCAAGGGACGCGATGGAAATTTTCGAAGTGCCAAAAATCGGATCATCGTTCCAGGCCGCCGCCAGATCATAAAATGCAAACATCTGGGTGCTGCGGAAAAATTGATTGTGGGAAGCCAGATTGCGCTGGAGCTCAAGATAACCGCCGGCGCCATTGTCGCCGGATATTTCCGATGGGTCGTAAGCCCGGCCATAGCTGCCGCCACCGGCCCGAAATTCCTCCGCCGAGAGCGCGCCGTCCGAGACAAGCTGCCCCTTGAGGCCGAATTCTGCCGACCACAGCCCCGGCAGGTTTTGATACCGCGTGTAATATCCCTCTAACTTGGCATAATCCGATTTGCCGCCATTGCGCGACAGATCCGCGGCATCATTGGATGACGCGTTAAGGATATCAAGACCCTGACTGGCCGTGGTGATGATGACATTTTCACCATCCAAATCATCCTTGAAGAATCCCCGTACCGTGAGTCGGGCCGAACGAAGGCGGTCATCAAAATTGGTAAAGCCGGCGAACGTCTCCTTGGTGTTCCGATACTCAAAAGTGCCCGTGACAAACAAGGAGCGGTCGTTACCGCGAATTAAGGGATGCACCAGATAGATCGCGGCGCGGGTGTCATAGCTGTCCTGGTCGAACTGCTGTTGCCGCTCGCCGGATTCAACGACACTGTGCCAGCCATCCAAGCCTAATAACGTACCTTCGGAATTTACCGTGAATTCCTGCTGCCCTTCCAGAAACAGCAACTCCCGATTATCCTCCGGCACCGTATAGAAATAGAGCGCGGTGCGTCCGTATTGACCAAAAAGGGAATTGAACCGGCCCGAAATCTGCGCGATATGCCGGCCCACGACACGAGTACTCTTGTTGTCAATACTGGCATAACCCTCAAAATCGTCCTGGCTGAGTTGCAGGACCAATTCATGGGCGCCGCTCGCCTCATCCAAGGTCCGCAAGGCCGGTTGGGCCTTAAATCCGGGCAAATCGCCCATAAGCATCACATAACGTTCCAGCACCCCTTGTGTCAGGGGACGAGCCGCCTTCAACTTTTCAGCGAATTCGGTTAGCAGACTGCGACGCGCCTCCACCGGGCCTTCGAAGACCACGCGCTCGATAAAGCCTTCCGCGACATCCACGTGCAGGATGCCGTATGCGAGGTCCTGTGGCTGCGCCGAGGCGCGCGCAAGGACATAGCCATCGCCCCGATACTTGGCGGTAATCGCGGCAACCACTTTCTCCGCGTCAGCTTCCGAAAACAACTGGCCAAGAAATGGCTCGTAAATCGCGGCTAGCTCGGCTTCCGAGTATATGATTGCACCATCAATCTGCACTCCGGTCAGAATGATCGTCGCGCTTGCCGAAGGTTCCGGCCCGGTTTTCGGAGCTTTCTTCGGCAATGGAATATCAACGCTCAACGGCGCCGTTGGTTTCGGTTTTATGCGTTGCTCCAGGATCGAGGGGCCATCAGCCGTCGCCTGTGCACAGGCACCCATGGCAAAGATCACCATGGGAATTGTCAATCCCAAACAGATCAACAACCCGGATATCCGCGCTTTCCGAATGATGTAAGTCATTGCTTCCATTTAAATAACACGGGACCCCGATCACGAATTAAGATAATAATCCTACAAATTACCGCACTAATTGGCAACCGCGGCACTTGAACGTTGCAATTTGTAAATTACATATGTTAACGGTATGTTAACGATTCTAATGGTTAAGTAGTAATTAATTCCACACGGGTAATGGGGAAAACTCCAACCGTGTCTTGAGGGCGGCAACGAAGTCTTAGCGGACTCTGTTAGGGAGCTGTACCGTGCCGCAAATGTTTAAGACCGTCGGCGTTTTCGTCGGCGTGATGGTTGTGTATCTCTTGAGCGCCCTCAACCCTCCGATCGCTCTAGCCGATGGCGGCAACGATTATGTGGCTGAGATTCTAAGCGCCACGGACGTCAAGAGCCGACCCTCAACCCAAAAGACGCCCCAAAAGATACTGCGCGTTGCACAATCCGCCGTCGAAGGTTGGGTTGTCAGTCAGGTCAGTGGTTCCGTGCGCCGTGCTGACGGCAATCGTGCGGTGACCGTCGGCGAACGTCTGGCGACAGGCGACAGACTGGTGACAGGTCCGGCCGGGCAGGCGAAACTTGTTCGCCGCAACGATAAAATAACAGTGTCACCCAACAGTGATCTGAAAGTCGGCGAGAACAAGGGCGACAGCCTGTTTACGAATATTATCCAATCGATCGGCACCCTGTTATTCCAGGTCGAGAAAAATCCAAGACAGCGATTCCAGGTGGTGACGCCGTATCTGGCGGCAACCGTCAAAGGCACCACCTTTACGGTCAGTGTTCGGGCCGAGGGCGCCGCCGTGCATGTGACGGATGGTGCCGTGCAGGTTGCCTCCCGTGGCGGACAGAGCATTGTCATCGTACGCCCGGGTCAGACCGGTTCCGTGTCATCCACGCCGGGTGCCGAAGTTGAAATCCGCAAGCGCGAAGGCAAAAGCAAGCCGCCCGCCAGCGATAATGCAGTTTCTGAAGGCACCGAACAGGCCAAGAACGAAACTGAAAAGGCCAGCGGCAAAGGCGCCGGCGAAATTAACCGCGCCGCCCAGGCGACCGAATCCGCCAAGGGCCCGAAGACCGACAAAACCAATAAAGGTCTGGCCCGCGCAATTGGCACCCAGCCGACGAATTTTGCCAAGTTGACCAAAGGTTTCATAAACAATGCCGGAGGTTTGGGCTCACGTCCCGATTCAGCCGGCAGCAAGAGCAAGGGCAAGGGTAAAAACGGCACCGATGTCGTTTTCCGGGATGCCTCGCCCTCGAACAGTCATGGCGGCAACGGCAATAACGGCAATGGCCATGGCAGCAGCAATGCATCGCGGTCGGTCCTTGCGACCGTGGCACTGGCACGATCAAATGTTAGTTCGGGACGCAGCAACAGCGCCGGCGGCAACAGCAGTGCCAACTCGAATGCCGGCGGCAACAGCAGTGCCAACTCGAATGCCGGCAGCAGCAGCAGTTCCAACTCGAATGCCGGCAGCAGCAACAGCGCCAACTCGAACGCCGGCGGTAACAGCAGTTCCAACTCGAATGCTGGCAGTAGCAGCAGTTCCAACTCGAACGCCGGCGGTAACAGCAGTTCAAACTCGAACGCCGGCAGCAGCAGCAGTTCCAACTCAAGCGCCGGCAGCAGCAGTTCCAACTCGAATGCTGGCAGTAGCGGCAGTTCCAACTCGAACGCCGGCGGCAGCAGCAATTCCAACTCGAATGCTGGCAGTAGCGGCAGTTCCAACTCGAACGCCGGCGGCAGCAGCAATTCCAATTCCAGTTCCAGCTCCAATGGCAATTCTGGAAACAGCAATTCCGAGAATGGAAACAGCAATTCCGGGAATGGAAACGGCAATTCCGGAAACGGAAACAGCAATGGAATAGGCAAGAAAACCTAGTATTTGCCCCTTCCAAACGATATTGGGTTGCGCCAAAAGCCGGGCTAGAATGGCCGGGCAGGTGCCGCGCGGAAAATAGGAGCCGCTGTCAGAATGAGGCGATTTGTTCCACGGGTGCTCATCATGGGCCTGGTCGCTGCGATCTATTTCGCCGGCGGTCTGGAGCCTGTTGAGCATCTGCTGATGGATTTGCGCTTTTCGCTTGTCCAGCGGGATGCGAGCAAACAGCTTGTATTTGTAGAAATCGACGAACGCAGTCTTCGCCTGCTCAATGTCTGGCCCTGGCCCCGTTCACACCACGCGAATATTATCAAACGGCTAAAAGGCGCGGGCGCGCGAAATATTGCCGTTGATGTTGATTTCAGCTCTCATTCGACGCCGGAAAACGACGCATTGCTGCAACAGGCCTTGAAAGAAACGGGGGGCCAAGTCATTCTGCCGGCCTTCAAGCAATATACCGGATGGGAACGGGAAGCCGCATCGCTGGCCGAAACCGGCCCCCTGCCGCAATTCACCGCGCACGCACGCCTCGGCTCGGTCGTGATGCAGCCGGAAAGCGACAGTCTGGTTCGCCGCATGACGACCTCTCTCCCTTGGGGTGGAAAAGAGCTCCCCAGTTTTGCCAAACTGCTGTCCGACAGCGAGGCGTTGCCTGCACTAAAATATTATATCGACTACGGCATCCGCCTGAATACCCTGCCGCGCATCTCTTATGTAGATGTCCTGCGCGGCGAATTTCCTCCGCGGTTATTCCAAGGGCGTGATGTTATCGTGGGCGCTTCCGCCGTCGAACTGGGGGATTTCCTGGCGGTACCCAAACACGTCGCCATTCCGGGCCCGGCCCTGATCGCGTTATCCGCGGAGACATTCCGGCAGGGGCGTGCTTTGGTGCGCACGGGTCCATTACCGACCTTGGGCATCCTGATCGTACTGACGCTGCTATTGGCGCCGCTATTGGCGAGATGGTCCTGGCATCGGGGACTTTTGGTGCTTGGCGGCGGCTCCGCCAGCCTGGTTGCCGGCACTGTCGGCTTACAATCAGCGGCGCCCATTAGCCTGGACGTCGTCCCGTGGTTATTGGCGCCATGGCTTTGCTACGGTCAAAGCATGCTGGCCCTGATCGATCGCCAGACCCTGCGCATATTCCGCCAGCGTATGGCCGTGCTGCATCGGGGCGCCATGATGCGCCGCTTTGTTGAAAGCAGTTTCGACGGCATTATCGTCATAGATCCCCAAGGCCACATCACAATTTTCAACGAGGCCGCGGAGGAGATGCTGGGCTATGACGCCAAGGACATGATTGGCGGGCCGTCGGATAGTTTGTTTGATTTCAGCGGCGATGGCGATGACAACTTCAAGATCAACGATCTTCTGACCTTCGAAACGCCGGTGCCCCCTTTGCGTGAAGGTTTGGGACTGCGCAAGGATGGTACAACCTTCGTCATGGAAATTTCCATTCGCCGGGCGGTGTTGCAGATCAGCCAAAATCCGCTGGAGCAGCGCGAGACACCACGCAGCCATCATTTCCTCACAATCAGAGACGTCACCAACCGCCGCCTGATGGAGGATACTCAACGCCGGGCGGCAGAGGAGGCCATCGCGGCCAATCGGGCCAAATCGGAATTCATGGCGGCGATCTCGCACGAGCTGCGCACGCCCTTGAATGCCATCATCGGCTTCTCCGAGATGATGAAGGAGGAAGCGCTCGGGCCCATGGAAAATGAGCAATACAAAGCTTACACGGGCGAAATTTATAACAGCGGCGGCCATCTTTTGGCGATCATCAATGATATTCTGGATATCGCCAAGATCGAAGCGGGCAACACGACCTTGGAAGAAAACCTGGTTGATCCTGTCATTGTTGCCGAAGCCGCCATCGGTTTGATTTCCGGACGTCCCGAGGCCAAGGGTCTGGATATCACGATCACGCATCCGAATCCCTCCCCCTACCTGATGGCCGACCCAAGGGCAGTTAAACAAATTCTGCTAAATCTGTTGTCGAATGCGGTCAAGTTCACGGAAACTGGATCGGTCACGGTAAAGATCGGCTCTTCGATCGACGGCTGGATGACGATCAGCGTATCGGACACCGGCATCGGAATCCCGGCAGACGAAATCGAGAAACTGGCGCAGCCGTTTTATCAGGTCGATGGCTCACTTGCCCGCAAATTCGAAGGTACTGGGCTCGGCCTTGCCCTAGCGACGTCGTTGATGGAGCTTCATGAGGGTGAGTTGGTGGTGGAAAGCGAGGAAGGCCAAGGCACCACGGTCACATGCCGTTTCCCGCCCAAGCGTATGGAATTGATCACCCCCCACCGGGGCAGCCGGCCATAAGCCCTAACTGCGCTATTGCAGTTAACCCTTCAAACTAAGTTTATACGTCTCCCGCATAGGGCGGTGCGGGATCGTATTCCATGTTGCGCTGAACGCCGCGGGCAAATGCGGGTGAATACATTTCCCCCATCAACCATAGGGCCATATCGATGCCGGCCGATACGCCGGCCGAGCTGACCACATTGCCGTCGCGCACATAGCGGATATTCTCCAATACCTCGCCGGCCTTGCCCCGTTCTCGCACCATATCGATGGCGCCCCAGTGCGTGGTGACGCGCTTGCCCGCCGCCGGTCCCGCCTCCGCCAACAGCAATGATCCCGTGCAAACGGACGTCACCCATTGACAATCCGGCGCAACGGCGGCGATCCAGGCCAGTAGTTCCGGGTTATCGACCTCCGTACGGGTGCCCTGTCCGCCAGGTACCAGCAGTACATCCAGCTTCGGCGCATCCGCAAAACTATGATCCATCTCGATTCGCATGCCCTTGTTGCAGCGCACCATGCCGCCCCGTTCGGAAATCGACACGACCTTGATGTCGTCCCGCTGCTTGGATGCCATGGTGAAGACTTCCCATGGCCCCACGGCGTCCAGTTCTTCGGTACCTTCAAAAAATAGAATGCCGATGGTTGTCATGTCATGCGCTCCTCGTATCCCGGCTCGAAAGGCAATATCATAGCAGCCGTTCATGCTATGACTATCGCTTTGAGACGGAGGTTCAAACGATGGCCAAGATTTTTATCGCCGGTGTCGGCATGACCCAAATGGGTAAATTGCTGGACCGCAGCGTCAAAAGCCTAACAGCGGAGGCCGTGGGCGAGGCGCTCGGTGATGCCGGCGCGACCACCTCTGACCTGCAGGCCGCCTATTTCTCCAACGCCACCCAGGGCCATATGGAGGGCCAGGAGATGATCCGGGGCGAAATTGCCCTGCGTGACATGGGGGTGGAGGAGATCCCCGTGGTCAACGTGGAAAACGCCTGTGCCAGCGGCGCCACGGCGTTCAATCTGGCGGTACAGTATCTCAAGGCCGGCGAAGGCGATGTCTCTTTGGCGGTTGGCGTAGAAAAGATGTACTCCACCGACCGGGAACGCATGTTCAGTGTTTTCGATGCCGCCTGGGATGTCGCCACGGTGGAGGAAAATACCGACAAGCTGCTGGCGCTGGGTCAAGGTTTTCCGGTCCCCCCCGGCACGACATCCGATAAACCCTACAGCCTGTTCATGGATGTCTACGCCGCCTGGTCCCGCCATCACATGCGGGCCTTCGGCACCACCCAGCGACAGATCGCCGCCGTTTCGGCGAAGAACCATACCCATTCACAACATAACGCCAAGGCCCAGTATCGCATGCCCTATACAGTGGACGACGTGCTGGCCGCGCCGCCCATCACCTATCCCCTGACCCTGCCCATGTGCGCACCCATCAGCGACGGCGGCGCGGCAGCCATACTGTGTACCGAGGACGGCCTGAAGCGCCTTGGCATCGACCGTAAGCGGGCCATCGAGGTCAAGGCCACGGTGCTGCAGACCGGCTCTTCCCGCGCCGTGGAGGACGCCGATCAGCACGTTAGCGCCAAGGCCGCGCGGCGGGCCTATGAACGGGCCGGCGTCGGGCCGGAGGACATGGACGTGGCCGAAGTGCACGACGCCACCGCCATGGGCGAAATCGTGCAGATCGAAAATCTCGGATTTTGTGATTTTGGTGACGGCGGCGCGACGTCCGAACGGGGCGATACCACATTGGGCGGCCGTATCCCGGTCAATCCATCGGGCGGCCTGGAATGCAAGGGGCATCCCATCGGCGCCACGGGTCTGTGCCAGATCTATGAACTTACCGCACAGCTGCGGGGCGAGGCCGGCGGCCGTCAGGTAGAGGATGCCCGCCTGGCCATCGCCGAAAATGGCGGCGGCCTTTACGGCATCGAGGAAAGCGTCGCCTCCATCATTATTCTGGGTCGTTAAGCGGCGGAGACGGCGCCACCACGTCGAACATCATGGTGAAGTCGTCGAGCATCGCGAACAATTGTTCGATGATCGTTTGATCGCCCTCGACCGCCATCTCGCCCGCCGCGACGGCGGTGGCCACATCTGTTTTCCGTATGTTCAGGTCCACCAATACGGCGCGGCTGATCCGAACAGTGACGTCCGCGTCCTCCGCCCCGTCAGCCGATACGTCATCCAATACATGGGTCATTGTGCAATTCTGGATATTCATCGCCAGGCACTCGTCACGATCCGTGAAGACCCAGCCGATCCGCCAATGCAGGCCGGCCGCCTTGGCACCATTCAAGCGGGTGGCCATGAAATCAAACAGTGCATCCGTGGTCAGGGCCGTCAGCGTTTCCGGGCTCAATATTCGCCGGGGTGGCAGTTTGACAATGCCATGGCGCAGCTCCTGGGCTCCGTAGAGATAGGCGTTTCTCCAGGTGGCGCTTTCCGCCTGGTAACCGAGCTGCTCGAATGTGTCCGCCAACAGGGTCCGACATTCCAGGTTTTCCGGCTCGGCAAAAGCCAAATGACTCAAGACCTGAGCCACCCATCGATAATTGCCAGCTTCAAAATCAACCTTGGCTCTTTCCAACAACGCATCTCCGCCACCCATATATTCGACGGTCTTGCGCCCCGCGTCCCGCCGGGGCAGCGGGTTCAGATTGGCCGGATTGGCGTCGTACCAGCTTAGGTAACGCTGATAGACCGCCTTCGCGTCATGGGAAACCGTGCCGTAATAGCCGCGCACGGACCAGTCCTGGTCGAGACCGGGCGGAAGGTCCAGGTTCTCCGATATCTCGGCCGGGGTCAGACCATGGTTCATCAGACGCACGGTTTGATCGTGAATATATTTGTACAGATCCCGTTGTTTTTCCAGGTAGGCCCGCACCTCCGCCCGCCCCCAGGTCGGCCAGTGGTGCTGCCCGATCAGGATTTCGGTGGCCTCGCCAAACAAGGCCATGGCATCGGAAATATGCCGTGACCAGATGCGCGGGTCTCGCGCCAAGGCGCCGCGCAGGGGAATGAAATTGTGCAAAAGGCGGGTCGCGTTCTCTGCCAGGTTCAGAACACCGAATTGGGGCAGGAACATATGCATCTCGGCCGGCGCCTCCGAATCCGGCGCCAGTTGAAAGACCATTTCCACGCCATCGATGTCGTGGCTTTCGGTGGCCGCGACAATGACCTGTGTCGGTGCGATCAACGTTACCCGGCCTCGCGCCGTGACCTTGCCCAGGCCGGCGTCGACCTGGCCGCGCGGTCCCTTCGCCAGCAGGCCGCCAAATTGGAACTGAGCCCTGCGGTTCATGGCGTTGCCGGCCAGGACGTTCTCGCCGGCCAGCTCTTCCATGAAACGGTCCGGGGCGATCACAACGACCTTTCCGCCGGCCACGTCATCGGCCGTGGTGACACCCATGACGCCGCCATAGTGATCCACATGGCTGTGGCTATAGATCACACAGACCACCGGCTTGGCCGGGCGGTTGGTAAGAAAGAGGTCAAGGCCGGCGCGGGCCACCTCGGCCGTGGTCATGGGGTCGATCACGATCAGGCCGCTGTCGCCCTCGATAATCGTCATATTCGCCAAGTCCATGCCGCGCAGTTGATAGACCCGGTCGCAAACCTTGAACAAGCCATTGTTCATGTTCAATTGCGCCATGCGCCATAGGCTGGGATTGACCGTATCGGGCGCCGGCGCATCGTTGAGGAAATCATACGCCGTCAGGTCCCACATCGCGCTGCCGCCCTCATTCATTATGATGCCATCGGGAAGAGAGGCGATGAGGCCCCGTTGGGCCAATTCAAAATCGGCCCGGTCCGAAAACGGCAACTGGGCCATAACCGCCCGTTGTGCGGCCTGGGTTGCGGTAGAGGCGGGCTTCGGGTCAGTCGTCATGGCAGGGCCCTTTCGAAATCATGTAGGACGATCATATTGGACCGCCCCGGCCCATGACGATAGGATAAGCGTGGGAGGCCAAACCAAAATGAATGATTACAAGGTTTTCGAATTGGGCAATCTGCGTCTGCAGTGCGGCATGGTCTTGCCTAATGCGCAGCTGACATACCAGACCTATGGCACCCTGGCGGCGGATAAATCCAACGTTATCCTCTACCCCACCTCCTATGGCGCCCACCATATGGATATCGAATGGTTGATCGGACCGGGCCGCATATTGGATTCTGACAAATATTTTATTCTGATCCCCAATATGTTCGGCAACGGCCTGTCTTCTTCCCCGTCCAACATGGCGGAACCTTACGGCATGGGCCGTTTTCCCGCCTTTAGTCATTGGGACAATATCCAGGCCCAGCGGCGGATGCTGGCGGAAGTCTTTGCCATTGACCATCTAGCCCTGGTTTACGGCTGGTCCATGGGTGCGCAACAAGCGCTGCATTGGGGCGCGATATTTCCCGACCAGGTGGCGGCGATCTGCGCTATCTGCGGCTCCGCCCGCACCTCGCCCCACAACAAGGTTTTCCTCGAAGGTGTCCGCGCCACATTGACCGCCGATCCGGCCTGGCACGAAGGCGGCTTCACCGCCCGACCCGTGCGGGGCCTGCGGGCCATGGGCCGCCTTTACGCCGGCTGGGCCATGTCCCAGGCATTTTATCGGGAAGGCAAGCACCTCGAACTGGGCTTTGCTTCGCTGGAGGATTATCTGGTGCGGGGCTGGGAGGCGAATTTTCTGCGCCGCAACGGCGACGACCTGCTGTCCATGCTGGCCACCTGGTATCAATCGGACATCTCCGACAATGAAATCTATCAGGGCGATTTGACCGCCGCCCTGGGCGCCATCAAGGCCCGCGCCATGATCATGCCATCGCGCACCGATCTGTATTTCACGCCCGAGGACAGCGAACGGGAATGCGGGCAGATGCCCAACGCCGAATTCCGCGCCATCGAATCCATCTGGGGCCACCGCGCCGGCAACCCCACTGACAACGCGGCTGACGAGGCGCATCTACGAGATGCGGTGCAGACGCTGCTGGCGGACAGGGCGTAATCCATGCAGGACAATGTAGGCGCCCTGGTGCCCGGCATATCCGTGCATGTCGAGGGGGCGGCGGCAGGTCCGCTGTCCAGCCTGACCTTCGTCGCCAAGGAT
>JABIRL010000306.1 GCA_018667855.1 Rhodospirillaceae bacterium | reverse complement strand
CCTGAGCCTGAGCCTGAGCCTGAGCCAGAAACCGAGCCCGAATCAGAACCGGAAGAGGTCGAAACCGGGGGCGATGATTCGGATGCCGAGGGCGCCGCCGACGAACAGGGCGGCGAGGACGATGGCGACGCGCCAGTTGAAAAATCCCGGCGCTCCCGCCGCGGCCGGAAGCGGGGCGAGCGCGATGATAAAAAGGGCGGCGGCAAGAAAAGCGGCGGCGAAAAGGGCGGCGGCAAAAAGGGCGGCGGCCTGGGCTGGCTGCTGCTGATACTAATTTTGGGCGGCATCGGGGCCGGTGGCTTCTTTTATCAGGCGAAGATTGTTGAATTCTGGCCGCCGGCGACGATGCTTTTTGAAATGGTCGGACTGGGGCCGGGGCCGGAAAAGTTCGGCCTGTCGATCCAAAACGTCAAATGGGAACATAAACGGGATAAAGGCAAACCAGTGCTGGTGGTGCGGGGTGAAGTCATCAACAGTTCGGAAAAACCGCAGTCCGTTCCCCGCCTGCGGGTCATAATTCTCGATGATCAGGACCAACGCTTGTTTCGCTGGACCGTGACGACGGCCCAGAACGAATTGGAACCGGGACAGGTTACCAAATTTTCCACGCGCCTGGCTGATCCACCCGAAGGGGCCCGCAGTCTTGCCGTGACATTCTTGATCCAGCCATAATCCAGCCACAGTCCAAACGGAGATACCATTGGCCGCCGATAAAGACAGCAATACCAATACGGCGTCCGAGGCCGCCAAGCGTCCACCGGGCACCGTGGAGGTGATGTATTCCGCGGCCGAGATCAGCGCCCGTGTCAGCGCCCTGGCTGACGAGATCGCGGACACCCTGGGTCCCGACATCATGGTTGTCGCGGTCCTGAAAGGCAGTTTCGTATTCACCGCCGATCTGTTGCGCGCGCTGCACCACCACGGGGTGCATCCGCGCATCGATTTCATGACCCTGTCCAGCTACGGCACCGGCACCGAGAGCAGCGGCAAGATCGCCATTACCCGGGACATCACGGACGATGTGCGCGGCGCCAAGATTCTGCTGATCGACGATATTCTGGAATCCGGCCGCACCCTGGCCTTTGCCCGTGAATTACTGCAGGACCGCGGGGCCGAACGGGTGCAGCTGTGCGTGCTGTTGGACAAGCCGGAAAAACGCAAGATCGAAGTCGATGCCGATTATGTGGGCTTTTCCATTGGTGATTCGTTTGTGGTCGGTTACGGTCTGGATTACGCACATTACTATCGCGAATTGCCCTACATAGGCACCATTTCGACTGATTGAGAAAGCCGTGGCGAAAATCCTGATAGCTGAGGATGAAGAGGCGGTCCGCAACCTGGTAACCCGGGCGTTGGAGCTGCATGATCACGAGGTTAAGGCCGTGGTGGACGGCTCCGCCGCGCTGGAAGCGCTGACACTGGATGACTATGACCTGCTTTTGACGGATATCGTCATGCCCATTGTCGACGGCATCGCCCTCGCCCTCAAGGTTGCCAGTGAATACCCCGACCTGCGCATTTTGATGATGACCGGTTACGCCGAACAAAAGCGCCGGGCCCATAATCTGGACGTGCTGATCCACGATGTCCTGCTGAAACCCTTCACCATCGAGGAACTGGCCCGCGCCGTGGAGCAGACACTGGACGCCGGGTAGCGGCTTGGCTAATCGATGAATATCGAAAATGGTCTATTTCACAACGAAATCTCGCAAGACTTCCTCTTTGAAGGCCAGGCCGTGACCGGGGCGGTTGGGCGGGCTCAGTAAATTACCCACCGGCAACACCGGTTCGACCCATAGGTCGTCGAGGAAGTTGATGTATTCCAGCACGTCCGGATTGGGAATGGCGGCCATCACCTGTACCATCAGTTCATGAAACAGATGCGGCGCGATGCGGATGCCCTTGGCATGGGCCAGGGTGGCGATCCGGCGCATCTGGGTCAGGCCGCCGCGCATCATATCCGGCTGCAGGATGGGGATTTTCGGGTTCTCGAAGAACGGCGCCAGGTCATAGTGGGTAAAGTGGCTTTCGCCGCCCACCACGCGGGTCTTCAAGGCATCGGCGATGCGGAAATAGCCGGCGAAGTCTTCCGCCACCACCGGTTCCTCCAGCCAATGGATATTTGACTCATCCAGACGCCGGCCCACCTCGATCGCCTCGTCTGCCGTCCAGCCCATGTTGACATCGACCATGATCGCGACGCCGTCGCCCAAGGCCTCCCGCATCGCGGCGACATTGGCCACGTCCGTGGCATGGTCATACATATGCCCGGTCTGCATCTTGATGGCGTCAAAACCGGCCGCCACATAGGCCTGGGCCTTTTCGATCATGCCGTCCCGGCCCAGGCCGCGCCAGCAGCCCGATCCATAGGAGGGAATGGGCCCATCACCCTGGGTCCCACCCCACAGCTGATAAAGCGGCAGGCCGGCCTGCTTGCCCAGGGCGTCCCACAGGGCGATATCAATGGCTGATTGGGCAAACACGCTGACCCCCATGCGCCCGACCCAATAAGTAGCCTGCCAGATATCCTGCCAGATCGCCTCCACCGCCGCGATGGAGCGGCCCAGCACCACCGGTGCCACCAGCTCCTCGATACAGGCCTGAATGGTCCGCAGCCCGCCCGACAGCACCATCAGATAACCCATGCCCACCACACCGGAGGCGGTTTCGATCTCCACAACCAGAATTTCCCGCGGCCGATTGTAATCGGGACTCCACCGGGGCGGATCCGTGAAGGGGATGGAAAGTGCGGTGGTGCGAATATCCTTGACGATCATGGGGAGTTTCCTTTGCCGAAGGGCTGTGAATAAGAGACCGTCGCCGGCCTGTGAGTTGCCTTAATCATGGGGAGCGATGGTCTATGTTATTGCTCAGGCGGCGCTTCGCATAGCGCCAATTGTACCGCTCTCTTGTGGATAAAAATACCTGAGCCAGTTATGTAAGCTATTGAAAATACACGTATATTCGGGTATTATTCATACTTCAACAAGACTATCAAAGGCCTTTCGAGTGAGTATTGCCGTGAGCGAGCAAAGCAGCCAGAGCAGACCCGTCGCCACCGGTAATATGGGCATCCTGCCCTGCCAGGCCATCTCGGCCCTGTGGCGGGACGGCGAGATTACCGCCGCGCAGCCTCTGCTCGACGGCCAGGTCCAGCCCTCCAGCCTGGATCTGCGCCTAGGCGAAGTGGCCTATCGGGTCCGCGCTTCGTTCCTGCCCGGTTCCGGCAAAACCATGGCGCAAAAAATCGAACAGTTCACCATGCACAAGGTCGACCTGACCCAAGGCGCGGTGCTGGAGCGGGGCTGCGTCTATATTGTTCCGCTTCTCGAACGACTATCATTGTCGGAACGCCTTTCCGCCATCGCCAATCCAAAAAGTTCCACCGGGCGCCTGGATGTTTTCACCCGGTTGATCACAGACGGCGCCAGCGAATTCGACCGGGTCGATGCCGGCTACAACGGCCCGCTGTATGCCGAGATCGCGCCCCGCACCTTTTCGATCCTGGCCCGCACCGGGGTGCGGTTGAACCAGTTGCGCCTGCGCCGGGGTGAACATCGCCTGAGCGATCCGGAGCTGACCCGCCTGCACCAGCAGTCCCCTTTGGTTCATGGCAAGGCGGGGGCGGAGAATATTGCCGGCGGCATCGCCCTGACCGTGGATCTGCAGGGCAGCGGAAAGAATGGTCTGATCGGCTACAAGGCGCGGCCCCATGCCCCGTTGATCGATATCGAGAAAGTCGGTTTTTACGATCCGGCTGATTTTTGGGAGCCGATCCATGCGGGTACGGGCACGGAGACGGGCCTGGTCCTGAACCCGGACGATTTTTATATCCTGGCTTCCCGCGAAGCCGTCTCGGTGCCCCCCGATCATGCCGCCGAGATGGTTGCCTACGACACCCTGGTGGGCGAATTCAGGGTGCATTACGCGGGCTTCTTCGATCCCGGCTTCGGCTGGGCCGAGGCGGGCGGCGAAGGCACCCGCGCCGTGCTGGAAGTACGCAGCCACGACGTGCCGTTTTTGCTTGAGCACGGCCAGACCGTCGGCCGCCTGGTTTACGAACGCCTGACCTCCGTCCCCGACCGCATCTACGGCCAGGACATAGGCTCCAACTACCAAAAACAATCCCTGGCCCTGGCCAAGCAGTTTCGCCGGGATTAGGACCTTTCCGACTGACGTCTAATCCCTGAACCGCCCGCTCCCCCTCCCGACCACCCAACGGGATTATGATCAATGGGTGGCCGGGAGGGGGAGCGGGCGGCTTGGCAACTCGATGAAAATCGAAACAGTCTTAAATACTCAAATCCAGCAGGTTGTAGTCGTGCAGGCTTTGCCGTGCGGCTTCATCCCAGGCGTGGCTGTCGCCTGACGCTTCGAACGGCTTGTAGACGAACGGCGTCTCATCCGGGAAGTGCTGGCGGCGGGCGTCGATGGCGTAGCCGATGATGCGGGAGCGTTCCCTGATGCGGTCGGCGTCATAGACGGCGCGTCTGTTGTGCAGGCCGCCGGCCTCCACATCCAGAATGGATGCGCGGCGGTGGCAACCCATGTTCACCGTGACCCGCCAATCGGGCGAGGTATTGGCGAAGGAGCCATGCAGGGTCTGGCGGTTGGTGATGGCCACATCGCCGGGCTTGCAAATAATGGGCACGGCGTCGGGCAGGCGCTCGGTGCCGGCTTCAGCGACCACGGCGGCAATATCGATCTTGCCCAACTTGTGGGAGCCGGGCACGACCCAGACGCCGTTCGCCGGCGTGCAGCCGTACAGCTGCCCCATGAAGTTGAAGCCGTGGCTACCCTGGTCCCAGGTTTCGCTGTCCCAGTGCGTGGTGCCGTCCTGATGCCAGGCGACGGAGGCTCCCAGGCCGGGCTCCTTGATGAACAGGGCATCGGTGAAGGGCACGAAGTCATCGCCATTGACCGCCGCCGCCACGGCCAAAAGATCCGGATGGCCATACGTCCGCAGACAGGCATCGGAGAATTGCAGGGAGCCGAGGATCAGATAGACCACTTCGTCGGGGGTATCGGCAGCCGCTTGGGGCTCGATCATCTTGACCGGGTGGCGGCCATTGGCCAGATCGGTGCCGCCAAAGGGATCGCCCAGGGGCTTGGACCAAAACAGGGTCGGCGCCTGGCAGTCGACGGCCAGGGCGGGGCGGCCCTGGGCATCCACAGCGGCGTCTTTTTCCCGGGGCAGCCGCTCAAGAATTTGCTGCAGGTCGGCCTCGATATCCGCCAGTTCGTTGGCGCCAAGTACATCCTCGAAGACATAAAACCCACAGCGCCAATAGGCTTCCAGAATATCCGGATGGATATTACCCAGCCCGTCGTAGCGGATCGGCCCGCGATTTCCCAAGGCCAAGGCTTTCTTTTCGCCCTGGGCGAAATAGGCCGCCATGGCGGCACTTTCCGGGCCATAGTCGATTTCGCTCGCCGCTTCCCGCACACTCATGTCCTCGCCCCCTTTGGAGTCTGATTATTCATCATAACCGAGGAAGATTATGTTGCGTTAGGCAATTGATGAAAACCCCGGGCCACCTCGTCCGGCCATTCCCCCACGGTGACCGATTGCACCCGGGCCGCCGGCGGGCCTCGATGACAGTGTTCGATCATCTCGGCGACATCCGCCGGTCGTCCCGCAAGGACCGCCTCGACACTGCCGTCATTTTCATTTCGAACCCAGCCCCGCAAACCCAATGCCCGCGCCGTCTCCACCGTCCAGCCGCGAAACCAAACACCCTGCACCCGGCCTTGCACGATGACCCGGACCGCTTGGTCGGGGGCGGGCATGATGGGTTATTCAAATTCCAGAATGACGTCGTCCACCGCCAGGCTGTCGCCGGGCGCCGCCTTCAGCTCGGCGATAATTCCATCCCGCTCGGCGCGCAGGATGTTTTCCATCTTCATAGCCTCGACCACCGCCAGGGCCTGACCGGCCTTGACCTCATCGCCCGCCGCCACATCCAGGGAAACAACCAGGCCCGGCATGGGACAGAGCAGGTATTTCGAGGTATCGGGCGGCAGTTTGACCGGCATCAAGGTGGCCAATTCGGCGGCCCGGGTCGTCCGCACCGTGGCCATGGCCTCGACCCCGCCATGGTACAGGCGGAAGCCGTCAACATCCGGGTCCGCCTGCATGGTGACATGGCGGCCGTTCACGGTGCCGAGGAACAGCCGCTGCCCCGGCCGCCAGCCGCTGCGCACGGCGATCAAGCGGTCAGCCAGCTTCACATCGAAGCCGTCCTCCACATCGTCAACCATGACTTCGTGATGGGCGCCGCCCAGACTGACCACCCAGTCAGGGCCAAAAGTGGGGCGGTAATGGGCCAGTTGCCCCTCGATGGTACCTTCGTGCCGGGCCCGGCGGCGATGCAGCAGAACCGCGACCGCGATCAGGCTGTCCAGAACGTGGCCCTCGCGGGGCGCACCTTCAAAGCCGTCGGGATATTCCTCGTCAATGAACGCCGTGGTCAGGCGGCCTTCCGCGAAACGGGGATGGCCGATCAAGGCCGATAGAAAACTCAAGTTATGATTGATGCCGCGCACGTAATAACCGTCCAGCGCCGTCGCCATCGCCGCGATGGCCCCGGCCCGGTCCTGGCCCTTGGTGATCAGTTTGGCGATCATGGGGTCATAAAACATGGTGATCTCGGACCCTTCGACCACGCCGGTATCGACGCGGACCACTTCGTCCTGTGCCGGCGGCCGGCAGCGCACCAGGCGCCCGATGGAAGGCATGAAATTGCGATAAGGATCCTCGGCATACAGGCGGCATTCGATGGCCCAGCCGTCCGCCTGCACGTCGTCCTGGCGCAGGGTCATGGCCTCGCCGGCAGCAATGCGGATCATCTGTTCCACCAGATCGACGCCATAGACCATTTCGGTCACCGGGTGTTCCACCTGCAGCCGTGTGTTCATCTCGAGGAAGTAGAAATTTTTCTTGTCATCAACAATGAACTCCACCGTGCCGGCGGAACAGTAGTCGACCGCCTTGGCCAGAGCCACCGCCTGTTCGCCCATGGCCCGGCGCGTGGCATCGTCCAGGAACGGGCTCGGCGCTTCCTCAATAACCTTTTGATGGCGCCGCTGGATGGAGCATTCCCGCTCTCCCAAATAAATGCAATTGCCGTGAGTGTCGGCCAGCACCTGAATTTCAATATGCCGGGGCTGTTCGATGAATTTCTCGGCAAAAACCCGATCATCGGCGAAACTGGATTTCGCCTCATTCGTGGCGGAGGTGAAACCTTCCCGCGCCTCGGCCTCCGTATAGGCGACGCGCATGCCCTTGCCGCCGCCGCCGGCAGAAGCTTTCAGCATCACCGGATAGCCAAGGTCATTGGACACCCGCACCGCATCGTCGGCATCCGCCAGAACCTCCAAATGGCCGGGCACGGAACTGACGCCGGCCTCTAGCGCCAGTTTCTTCGATGCGATCTTGTCGCCCATGGCCTCGATGGCGCCCACGGGGGGGCCGATGAAAGCCACGCCCAGGTCGGCCAGATCCTTGGCGAAGGCCGGGTTCTCGGACAGGAAACCATAGCCGGGATGGACCGCCTCCGCCCCGCTGCGTTTGATGGCATCGATAATACGTTCGCTGACCAGATAACTCTCCGCCGCCGCCGCCGGACCGATGGCAATAGCTTCATCCGCCATTGTTACATGCAGGGCATCGGCGTCGGCCTCGGAATAAACAGCCACGGTGGCGATACCCATGGCCTTGGCCGTGCGAATAACCCGGCAGGCAATTTCGCCGCGATTGGCGATCAGGATCTTCGAAAACATATAGGTGATACTTTCCAGTTAGAGCGGAATCGTTAGAGCGGAATATTGCCGTGCTTCTTCCAAGGGTTTTCCAGGCTCTTGTTCTTCAGCATGGTCAAGGCACGGGCCACGCGCCGGCGGGTATTATGGGGCATGATGACATCATCGATATAGCCGCGCTTGCCCGCGCTGAACGGATTGGCGAAGGTATCGGCATATTCCTGGGTCAGCTCCTCAATCCGCTCGGGATTGCCCAATTCAGAACGAAAAATGATCTCCACCGCGCCCTTAGCGCCCATCACAGCGATCTCGGCCCCCGGCCAGGCGAAATTTACATCGCCGCGCAGATGCTTCGAAGCCATGACATCGTAGGCCCCGCCATAGGCCTTGCGGGTAATTACCGTGACCTTGGGCACCGTCGCCTCAGCGTAGGCATAGAGCAATTTCGCGCCATGCATGATAATGCCGCCATATTCCTGGGCCGTTCCAGGCAGGAAACCCGGCACGTCAACGAAGGTCACGATGGGAATACTGAAGCAGTCGCAGAACCGCACGAAGCGGGCGGCTTTTCGGGCGGAATCGATATCCAGAACCCCGGCCAGAACCATGGGCTGATTGGCGACGAAACCCACCGTGGCGCCATCGATACGGCCGAAACCGATGACGATATTGCCGGCGAAATCGGGCTGGATCTCGTAGAAGTCGCCGTCGTCCACCACCTTCACCAACAACTCCTTGATGTCATAGGGTTTGTTGGGATTGGCAGGAACCAGGGTATCGAGCGAGCTTTCCGGGCGGTCCACGGGATCGTCCGTCGGCCTGGATGGGACTTTTTCCCGGTTCGACAACGGCAGGAAATCGAACAGGCGGCGCACCTGCGCCAGCGCCTCCACATCATTTTCGAATGCCAGGTCCGCGACACCGGATTTCTTGCTGTGGGTGGAGGCCCCGCCCAGTTCTTCGTGGGTGACCTCTTCCTGGGTCACGGTCTTCACCACGTCGGGGCCGGTGACATACATATAAGAGCTGTCCTTGACCATGCAGATAAAGTCCGTCATGGCGGG
>JABIRL010000302.1 GCA_018667855.1 Rhodospirillaceae bacterium | reverse complement strand
GCAGTGCCGGACCGCAGAAATTGGAGCTGGTGGACATAGAGGCAGTGGTCGCTGTGGCCTCGGGCAAGGGCGGCGTTGGCAAATCCACGGTTACCGCCAATCTGGCGGTGTGCCTGCAACGCCTGGGCCTGAAGGTTGGCATTCTGGACGCGGACATTTATGGCCCCTCCATGCCACGCATGTTGGGCATAACGGGCCAGCCCCGCTCCGACGGCGACAAATTGGAGGTCATGCATGGCCATGGGGTGGCCTGCATGTCCATTGGTTTTCTGGTTGATCCAGATCAGCCGACCATCTGGCGCGGACCCATGGTGATGGGCGCGCTGGAACAATTGCTGGGCGATGTGAAATGGGGCGAACTGGATATTTTGCTGGTCGATATGCCCCCTGGTACGGGTGACGCCCAATTGACCATGGCGCAACGGGTACCGCTGGTGGGCGCCGTCATCGTCTCCACCCCCCAGGACATCTCCCTGATCGATGCCCGCAAGGGATTGAACATGTTTCGCCAAATGAACGTGCCGGTCATGGGGATGATCGAGAATATGAGCTATTATCATTGCCCCAATTGTGGCGACCGCGCGGAAATCTTCGGCCATGGCGGCGCCCGCGAGACGGCCGCCGAGCTGGGCTGTGATTTCCTAGGGGAAATTCCCCTGCATATCAGCCTGCGCGAGACCTCGGATGCCGGCACGCCCATCGCGGCGTCGGATCCGGAGTCGCCTCAGGCCCAGGCCTTCATGGCTATCGCCAGGCAAATAGAAGAGCGTTTGTAAGGCTGTCCGCCAGAGGAATTTTCAAATAATCGAGGTCGCTGGCGCGACTTTGGGTAATTGTTTCGATTTCTCGATCTTATGAGGATTCGAGCAAATTTTGGACTAAATCTGCTCTGGCCGGCGGCCTGGTCAGGCGGCCAGGGTCTTGTCGATTTCGTCGACCAGATCCCGCAGATGGAAGGGCTTCGAAAGAACTTTCGCATCGGAGCGGGAGGTTTGCCGGTTGCGCAGGGCCACGGCGGCGAAGCCGGTAATAAACATAATGCGGATGGCCGGATCCGCGGCCACGGCGCGGCGGGCCAATTCGATTCCATCCATTTCCGGCATCACGATATCCGCCAACAGCAGATCAAACCGGCCCTCTGCCAGAACTGGCAAGGCCTCGTCGCCCTGGCTGACGGAAAATACCTCGTGACCGGCGCGTTCCAGGGCGCGGCCCAGAAAGTGCCGCATGGAATCGTCATCTTCCGCTAAGAGAATCTTCGCCATAAGTTTCCTCGATAACCGCCCGACTTTGGACCATTGGAGACCTGAACCAGTGCCCCGGTTTGCCCGAACGATAGTCCGACATGCCTAGCAAAGAGTAAAGATGCGTCGCGTAAACAATTAAAATTTTTGGTTTTTGCCACGAATTTACCGCTTCCGGCCCTATGGTTTCCGGCGCCTGGCGTGCTAGCATCCTTTTCAAGGTACCGCTGGATTGGCCAAACATGGCCTGTCGATTAGATCAAACAGCCTAAAAACGGAATCGGTTTTCGGCTGATAATTTGATCTGGTTCTAAGCGTTATGTGCGATCTCGGGTATTAACTGCCGGACGGGGGCTGGTGGATGACCATGGGTAACGTAGAGGCCTCGCAGCCACCGTTCGCCGTGAGCGGGCCGGCTAGGCAATCGGTGCCCGCCGTCTTCGCCTCGCCCCACAGCGGCCAATATTATCCGGACGATCTGATGGCCGCGACCATATTGCCGGAATTGTTGTTGCGCCGCACCGCGGACAATTTTGTCGATGAATTGTTTGCCGCCGCGCCAGACCACGGCGCGCCCATTTTAAAAGCAGCCTATGCCCGCGCTTATCTGGACCTGAACCGGGAGCCGTGGGAGCTGGACCCTCGAATGTTCGATGAAGAGCTGCCCAGCCATATCAACTCTACTTCGTTGCGGGTGGCGGGCGGTTTGGGCACCATTCCCCGATTGGCAGCAGACGGGCGTGACATATACCGCAGAAAGCTGGATTTCGCCGAGGTGCGGCAGCGGTTGGACCGGGTCTACTTTCCCTACCATCATTCTCTGGCGCGGATGATCGAAGAT
>JABIRL010000305.1 GCA_018667855.1 Rhodospirillaceae bacterium | reverse complement strand
CTTGGCCAGGGCGACCGCCGTGTCGCTCATCCGGTTGGAGAAGCCCCATTCGTTGTCATACCAGGACAGGATGCGGACGAACCGCCCGTCGATCACCTGGGTCTGGGTCAGATCAAACGTGGAGGAAGCCTGGTTGTGGTTATAATCAATGGAGACAGTGGGCGCGTCGGAGGTTTCCAGAATACCCTTCAGCTTGCCGTTCGCCGCCTTGATGATCGCCGCGTTCACGGCCTCGACCGAGGTTTTCTTCTTGCTGCGGAATTTGAAATCAACCACCGAGACATTCGGTGTCGGCACCCGGATCGACGTACCGTCCAGCTTGCCGGCCAATTCGGGCAGCACCAGACCAACGGCCTTGGCCGCGCCCGTGGAGGTGGGGATCATGGACATCACTGCCGAGCGCGCCCGGCGCAGATCGCCATGCAGGGTATCCAGCACCGGCTGGTCGCCCGTGAAGGAATGGATGGTGGTCATATAGCCATGTTCGATGCCAACGGCCTGGTTCAGCACGAAAGCGACCGGAGCCAGGCAATTGGTGGTGCAGGAGGCATTGGAAACCACCTTGTGGGACTTGCGCATTTTGTTGTGGTTGACGCCATAGACCACGGTGATGTCGGCATCACCCGAGGGCGCCGAAATCAGCACCTTCTTGGCGCCGGCCGCCAAATGGGCCGCGGCCTTTTCCTTGGCGGTGAAGATGCCGGTGCATTCCAGCGCCACATCCACGCCCAACTGGCCCCAGGGCAGATTGGCGGGGTCCCGCTCCGCCGTCACGCGAATGGCGCCGGAACCAAGGTTCATGCCGGTCTTGGTGGTCCTGACCTTGCCGGGAAAGGGGCCGTGGACGGAATCCTGGCGCAATAGATGCGCATTGGTCTCAATCGGGCCCAGGTCATTGATCCCGACGACCTGAATATCCTTGCGCCCTGATTCCGCGATGGCGCGGAGCACCAGGCGGCCAATGCGCCCGAAACCGTTGATGCCGACACGAACGACCATTATGTTCTCCTATCAGTCCTGTTGATCCGCCAGTTTCGCCTTGGCCAGTTCGACCACGGCTTCGGCGGTAATACCAAAATGTTTGAAAAGATCCTTTGCCGGCGCCGAGGCACCAAAGCCCGCCATGCCGATGAAGCCGCCATCCGGTCCCAGGTAACGGTCCCAACCCATGGAAACCCCTGCCTCAATGGCGATACGAACAGTGCCCGGTCCCAATACCTGCTGGCGATAGCTTTCGTCCTGTTCCTCGAACAATTCCCAGCACGGCATGGAAACAACGCGGGTGGCGATGCCGGCGCTTTGCAGATTGTTGCGCGCGGCAACCGCGATGGAAACCTCCGACCCGGTGGCCAGCAGCGTCACCACCGCCTCACCATCAGCGGCGACCAATTCATAGGCGCCACGGGCGCAAGCGTTGTCGTCTTGATAATCCAGCCGCACCGCCGGCAGACCCTGGCGGGTCAGTACCATGGCCGAGGGGCGATCCTTGGCGGCCAGGGCCAGCTCCCAGCATTCCGCCGTTTCCATCGTATCGGCAGGCCGGAAGACGTTCAAATTGGGCATGGCGCGAAGGGCGGCCAAATGCTCCACCGGCTGGTGGGTTGGTCCATCCTCGCCCAGCCCAATGGAATCATGGGTCACCACATAGATCACCCGGCAGCCCATCAGTGCCGAAAGACGAATCGCGCCCCGGCAATAGTCGGAGAAGACCAAAAACATACCACTGTAAGGGATGATACCGCCATGCAGCGCCATGCCGTTCATGGCGGCAGCCATGCCATGTTCACGCACGCCGTAGTGGATGTACCGGCCCGAGAAATCATCGGCCGTGACGATGCCCAGACCAGGCGTCAAGGTGTTATTGGAACCGGTCAGATCAGCGGAACCGCCCACGGTTTCCGGCACCACGCCGTTGATCACCTCCAAGGCGCGGCCCGATGCGGCCCGGGTCGCCAGCTGGGGTTTTTCCTCGGCCAGTTCCCTGCGGTAATCAGCCATGGCCTCGATAATGCTGGCCGGCAGATCCCCCGCCATGGCGCGATCAAAGGCAGCGCGCTCATCCTGTTCCATGGCATCCAGCCGTTCTTCCCAGGCGGCCTGATCGGCCGCGCCGTGTCCCCCGACTTCACGCCAAGCGGCCAGAACATCTTCAGGCACTTCGAACGGTGGGTGGGGCCAATCCAGATTTTCCCGCGCGGCAGCGATCTCCTCATCGCCCAGGGGCGCACCATGCGCGCCCGATGTGCCCGCCTTGGTAGGAGCGCCAAAACCAATTTGCGTGCGGGCGGCAATCAATGACGGCCGGTCGCTTTGCCGGGCCGCCGCGATCGCCTTTTCCAAGGCCTTCGGGTCATGGCCATCGACCCTGGCGACATCCCAGCCATTGGCCGCGAAGCGGGCGCATTGATCGTCGCTGACAGTCAGATCCGTGCTGCCGTCGATTGAAATCTGGTTGTCATCGAACAGTACAATCAGCTTGCCCAGGCGCAAATGTCCGGCGAAGGAAGCCGCTTCGTGGCTGATCCCCTCCATCAAACAGCCGTCGCCGGCCAGGACATAGGTGAAATGGTTCATCAGATCATCGCCAAAGCGACTGGCCAGCATGCGTTCGGCAATGGCCATGCCGACGCCCGTGGCCAAACCCTGCCCCAATGGCCCGGTCGTGGTTTCGATACCCGTGGCGGCGCCGAATTCCGGATGGCCGGCGGTATGGCTGCCCAACTGGCGGAAATTCCGCAGCTGGCCCATATCCATGTCGCCATAGCCTGTCAGATGCAGCAGGCTGTACAGCAGCATGGAACCATGTCCCGCCGACAGGACAAATCTGTCCCGGTCCGGCCAATGGGGATTGGCGGGATCAAATTTCATAAATCGCGAGAACAGGACGGTCGCCATGTCGGCCGCGCCCATGGGCATGCCGGGGTGACCGGAATTGGCGGCCTGGACCGCATCCGCGGCGAGAAAGCGGATGGCGTTGGCCATCTCGGCGTGGCCGGCAGCTTCGGGTGCTGACTTCATGTCGCTCGGTGTCATGTAATGTCTCGGAATTGCGGTTGCATCAGGTCAATATTTGTCAAATACAGCGGCGGTTTCTTGCATCTGGCGACCGGATGAACAAGCCTGGTGGACGGGTAAATCTATGAACAAATCTATGGGCAAATCTGGAGGTTTCACCCCTTCCCGCTTCATCGCTCAACATAGCCCCTCACCTTTCAAGGTCAACCGCGAATAGGCGAAATAGGCCTGCAAATTTGCCTGCCCAGCGCAATCAGGTTCATGGACCGACATAAGGGTAGGTTGACGGAATGGCGAGCCGCGCTTTACCTTGCACCGGAAGGAAATTGTGCAAGTCATTTTCAAACAATACGGAATCCAATATGGCCGATGATGCTGGCGCGAAAGCAAGACTGGAAGCAGCCGTACAACGACTGGAAACAGCCCTGGGTCGGGTCGCGGGACGCGATAGCAGCGGTGCCGAGGACATAGCAAGACTGCGCCAGGAGCTGGGCAGCCTCGATTCGGAACTTGCGGCGGCCCGGGCGGAACGCGACAGCATGGCGGAGGAGTTGACTCGGACCAGGGCCGAAGGCGCCTCCTTGCAGGCGGCGATGGATGCGGTTTCCGCCCGCCTGGACACGGCTATCAATTCCGTACACGCCCTGCTGGATGAATAGTGTTGGACGAATAGAATGGCGCAAGTGAATTTGCAAATTAACGGTCGCGACTATCTGATCGCTTGCGAGGATGGCGAAGAAAAACACCTGACCTTCCTGGCCAAGTACATCAATCGCCAGGTCGAAGGGTTGGTGGAAAGCGTCGGCCAGGTTGGCGAGGCGCGCCTGTTGCTCATGGCCTCGCTGATGGTCGCGGATGAATTGGCGGAGACCAGCCAGGAGCTGGACGCCCTAAAAGATGGTGAAGAGGGCCCGAGTGACGGCAGCGGCGATGGCGACGGCGACGGTGGCGACATGGACCAGGCCACGTTGGACAAACTGAGCCAACGCATCGAAGACATTGCCGCGCGCCTGGAGAATAGTTAAATAGGGAATTCGGACGGGTTCTGCCGGGTTTGACGAAAAACGGTTCCCTGGGCCAATACCGTTAGTAAGGGAGCTGCCTCTGTTGGGATCGTGGTCCCTTCATTGCGGCGCCCACCTGCGTGAGCAGGCCACAGCGGAGCAAGGTATTTCGGCGGCTCGGCGGTCCCGTCCGTGCAACTTGGAACGATTGCGGCGCATTTCATGATCACGAACGACAAAGCCGCCGCCCGCATTCAAGCCAAGGCGCAACGGCGCGCCATTCCGGCGGGCACACGCGCGGACGCGGGGGCCAGGGCGGCCGCGCTGTTCATGGGGGCCATTCCCTTACCGCCGGCATCCACGGTGTCCGCCTATTGGCCCCTTGGTGATGAATTCGACAGCCGGCCGCTTTTGGACGCCCTTTTGCAGAGTGGTCACAAAGCGGCCCTGCCCGTGGTGGTCGGGGCCGATCAGCCTTTGATTTTCCGCCAATGGCAACCGGGCGATGATATGGCCGTCAGCTCGTTCGGCGTCTCGGAGCCGCGCGAGGCGGCGGGAGAGGTCCGGCCCAATGTCGTGGTCGCGCCGTTTCTGGCCTTTAATGCGCAAGGCTTCCGTTTGGGTTATGGTGGCGGCTACTACGACCGTACATTGCGGACCCTGCGCCAATCGGTGCCGGGTCTGTTGGCGGTCGGTTTGGGTTTCGAGCTTCAGGAGATGGCGACACTGCCCCATGACAGCAACGACGAACCGCTGGATTGGCTGATCAGCGAACACCATGTCCGGCAATTCCATCGTAACTAGGTGAATGGTAAATGGTAAGAGGTAACTGAGTGAAACTGCTTTATCTTGGCGATTTGGTTGGCCGTGCCGGCCGCACGGCGGCGGCTGAACAGCTGCCACGCCTGCGTAAGGAACTAAACCTCGATTTCGTAATCGTGAACGGCGAGAACGCGGCCAACGGCTTTGGCATTACGCCGAAAATCTGCGATCAGCTTTACGAAGCCGGCACGGACGTCATCGTGCTGGGCAACCATGCCTGGGACGCGCGGGAGATTATTCCCCATATAGACGGCGAAAAGCGCCTGCTGCGACCGCTTAACCTGCCCGAGGGGACACCAGGACGCGGGGCCGCCGTGTTCGAAGTTCCGGGCGGGCGGCGGATATTGATCGTACAGGTGCTGGGGCGCATTTTCATGGATCCCCTGGATGACCCTTTCGCCGCCGCCCTGGGCGCCCTGAAAACCCAGACGCTGGGTGGCAGCGTCAATGCCATCTTTGTCGATATGCATGCCGAAGCGACATCCGAGAAAACCGCCATCGGCCATTATCTCGATGGCAAGGTCAGCTGTGTCTTCGGCACCCATACCCATGTACCAACGGCGGACGGACAGATCCTGCCCGGCGGCACGGCCTATATGAGCGATGTGGGGATGTGCGGCGACTATGATTCGGTGATCGGCATGGACAAGGCGGAGCCCATACGCCGGTTCACCCGGAAAATGCCCGGCGGCCGGTTCGCGCCGGCCGGCGGCGAAGCGACGGTCTGCGGCGTCTATCTGGAAACCGATGACAATACTGGATTGGCGACGTTCATCGCGCCGCTTCGGGTGGGCGGCCGTTTGGCTCCGGCGTGGCCCCAGCCCGGCTCATAAACAACAGCCCAGTTAGTCGTTGATGGTCTTTTCCGCTAGCTGTTCGGTCAAATCATTGCAACGCTCGGCGACAAAATGCAGCCGCTTCGCGGCGACTCCATCATCCGTCGGCGCTTCGATAATGGACAAGGCTACATCCAGCGCGAAGATACCGGCCTGGGTCGTCGCGGCGGTCTGTTCCTGCTGCGTGCCGCCCAGGGGCAGCGCCAAACGGTCCAATGTTTCGGGTGTCGACACGATGAGAACTCCATTTCCTCCGACCCGGATAGGTCCTTGCACCATGCTGCCCCCAAAGGGTTAATAATGTCTTGCCACGGACGGGAGAAAGCAGCCTCCAGGATAGCCGGAATAGGGAAATTTCCATGAACCGTGAAATCATCGATGACAACCAGCTCTGATGCGTTTGTTCGAATTGCCGGCTACAGCGGGCCGGGCCGGGTATTTCTGTATCTGATATTCATGCTCTCCGGCTTTGCCGCTCTGCTTTACCAGTTGGCTTGGCAGAGGGCGCTTTACACCATTTTAGGCACCGACATCGCCTCGGCCACGATCGTGGTCACGGCGTTCCTGCTTGGACTTGGGCTGGGTAGTCTGTTGGGTGGTGTTCTGGCCAAGGCGGCGCCGCACGCGGCCCTGGCTTTTTTCGCCGCTTTTGAAATTAGCCTTGGACTTTTCGGTGCCTCCTCTCTCGACCTGTTCGCCTGGGCCGCCGAGCACTTCGCTGCCATTTCGTTCGCCGAGACCGCCGTCTACAGTTTTTTCGCCGTGGCTTTCCCGACAATTTTGATGGGCGCGACGCTGCCACTGCTGGTCGCCCATGACATCGCCGCCTCCCGCAATGTCGGGCAATCGTTCGGCAGTCTGTACTTCGCCAACACCGCCGGCGCGGCCCTGGGCGCAGTTGCCGCCGTGACCATATTGTTTGGCGTCTTTGGTCTGGCGGGGACGACCCATATCGCGGCCACCCTGAATGCCATCCTAGCGACCGGCGCGGCCGGCCTTTATTGGCAATCGCGAGGCCGGGCATGAGGCTGCTTCCCGCGATCATGGTTGCCGCGTTCAGCGGTTACATCGCAATTTCTTACGAGATCATCTGGCTTCGCACGTTTAGCTTTGCCATGGAATCCAAGGCCGATAGCTTTGGCTTGCTATTGGGCGCCTACCTTGGCGGCCTTGCCATCGGTGCCCATGGCGCGGGCCTGATTTGCAGATCAATCGCCAAAACGCGGGTCTTGATGTTGTTGGTCGGATTGTTGCTGGCCGCCAACACTGCCGCCTTTCTGGTGGTCCCGGGAATGATGGCCTGCGCCGAGTTTTGTCAAAATGAGCGCAATATGGACTTAGTGCTGGTCGCCGTTGCAACCGCGCTGCTGGGCATGGCATTGCCGGTGACCGCCCATGCGGCCGTGGCGCCCGACAAAGGCGCCGGGCGCGGTATTTCCTTCATTTACTGCGGAAATATTCTGGGCTCGGTCAGCGGTGGTCTGATTACCGGGTTTTGGTTGTTCGACGTCCTCAATCTGACCCAGAACGCATTCCTGCTGACATTGTCCGGACTGGTGGCCACCAGCCTTATTGTCCTGACAGCCCAGTTATCTTTGACCCGCCGCATCCAAGGGCTGTGCGGCCTTGCGGCGCTGGCTGTATTACTGGCCATCGCAACGCCGGAGCTATACGCACATGCATATAGCCATTTGCACTACGGGAACGACTATCAACGCTGGGGGCCGTTGCGCTCCGTCATCGAATCCAAAAGCGGTGTCGTCGCCCTCTCACGTCATGGAGCCATCTACAGCGGCGGCGGCTATGAAGGTAAGTTCAACGTCGACCCCATGCCGGGCAAGGACAGAAACCGGATCACCCGTGCCTTTCTGACCGCCGCTTTTCATCCGGACCCGAAGGATATCCTGTTCATCGGTCTGGGTTCGGGGTCCTGGGCGCAGGTATTGGCCCACCACCCCGATGCCGCACGCATCACCATCGTCGAGATTAATCCAGGCTTCGTACGTCTGGCCGCCAAGCAGCCGGTCGTTGCTGGTCTCCTCGAAAATTCGAAGGTCGAAATCATCATCGACGATGGCCGGCGGTTTCTGCGGCGCACGGATCGGCGCTTTGATTTGATCGTGCAAAACACGATCGTTTTTTGGCGGGCGCACGCCACCAACCTGTTGTCACGGGAATTTTTAGCATTGACCCGCTCCCGGCTGCGGCCCGACGGCAGACTATTCATCAATACGACCCGATCCGCACTGGCACAGAAAACCGTGGGAGCGGTCTTTCCACACAGCATGCGTTACGAAAACATGGTTATTGCCGGCAATGGGCCCATCGTCATTGATCGGGCGCGATGGCGCGGGAAGTTGCTGCAATGGCGGATCAATGGAAAAGCCGTGGTGCCTGAACATTTGCGCGGCGTTGATCTGTTCAATCTGCTCATCAAACCAACCTGGCGCGAGGAACCTCGTTGGGAAACAGGGGCGCGGATGGCGGCCCGCACCAGAGACCTGCCGGTCATTACCGATGACAATATGGTTACGGAGTTCCGCCCCAAGGTGGCCTTTCCCGCCACCGAAACGAAACCGAGCCGTTAACCGGGCGCAAAATAGCCGACGGCTGCCCTTGCGACCCTATCACCGACCGATCACCGCCCTAATGTTGCCATATTGGCCGTTTATGGGTATGAGCTGCGCTTGACCACAATATCTGGTAAATTCTGAGCGAATCTTGCGCCGCATATGAATTTTGGTGCAAACGCCGAAATAGGTAATTCGAGGATCATGGCAGGCCATTCACAATTCAAGAATATCATGTACCGCAAGGGTGCGCAGGACGCCAAGCGGTCGAAGGTTTTCACCAAACTGATCCGCGAGATCACCGTGGCGGCACGCAGCGGCCTGCCGGACCCGGATATGAATCCACGCCTGCGTTCCGCGATCCAGGCGGCCCGCGCGGCCAATATGCCCAAGGACAATGTGGCCCGCGCCGTCAAACGCGCCAACGCATCCGGCGAAGGCGACAATTTCGAGGAGATCCGCTACGAAGGTTACGGCCCCGGCGGTGTCTGCCTGATTGTCGAGGCCCTGACCGACAACCGCAATCGCACCGCCTCCGAGGTACGTGCCGCGTTCTCCAAATTCGGCGGCAATCTTGGCGAGACGGGCAGCGTCGCCTATCAGTTCGACCGGGTCGGGACGATCGAATACCCGATCGAGGTGGCGGATTCGGACACCGTATTCGAGGCGGCGGTGGAAGCGGGCGCCGACGATGTGGACAGTCACGAGGGCGGCCATGACATCATCTGCGAAGCCGGCGATCTGCACGATGTGGCCAAGGCTCTCGAAGACCGCTTCGGTGATCCCAAATCGGCCCGGCTGACCTGGCGGCCGCAGAACACCATTCCCCTGGACGAAGGGGGCGCTTCAACATTGTTCAAACTGTTGGAGGCCCTGGACGATAGTGATGATGTACAACAGGTTTCCGCCAATTTCGAGGTCTCCGACGACGTCATGCAGAAATTGAACGGCTAGATATGCCAGGGATGCGACTGATTGGCATCGATCCCGGCCTCCAACGCACAGGTTGGGGCGTTTTGGAGGTCGAGGGCAGCCGGTTAAGCCATGTCAGCCACGGGGTTATTGTCTCAGACAAAAAACTCCCCTTGGCGGAACGACTGCGGCAACTTTATCAGGCTCTGGGCGACGTTCTCGGCCAATGGCAGCCGGCGGAAGCGGCTGTCGAGGAAACCTTCGTCAACAAAAACCCCACTTCAACCCTGAAATTAGGCCAGGCCAGGGGTGTCCTGTTGCTGGCCCCGGCGATGGTTGATATTCCGGTGTTCGAATATACGCCGAACCTGATCAAGAAATCCGTCGTCGGCGCCGGTCATGCCCAAAAAGAGCAGGTGGCGATGATGGTCACCACCCTTTTGCCGAGCGCCGGGGCGGTCAAGGACGATGCCGCCGATGCCCTGGCGGTCGGGATCTGTCATGCCCATTTACGGCGGAGCCGGCAAATTATTGCGGAAGCAGAACAAAAATTATCCCGAAGGAGCCTGCGCGCATGATCGCAGAGCTGACAGGGCGCCTGGATACCGCGGGGGGCAATGACTGCATCATCGATGTGGGCGGTGTTGGCTATCTGGTGTTCTGCTCCGGCCGGACCCTGGCCAACCTGGGCGAGACGGGCAATGCCGTATCGTTGCTGATCGAAACTCATGTGCGGGAGGACCATATCCACCTTTATGGTTTTGCCGAGGCCGCGGAACGGGACTGGTTCAAGCTGTTACTGACAGTGCAGGGCGTGGGCGCCAAGGTCGCTTTGGGTATTTTATCCACATTGGCGCCGGGCGAGCTGACCCAGGCGGTGGTCGCCCAGGACAAATCCATGCCCACGCGGGCCCCTGGGGTCGGACCGAAACTTGGCAGCCGCATCGTCTCCGAACTAAAGGACAAGGTGGGCAACCTGGCCCTGGGGCCGGGCGCCACCAATCCGGACGCCGTACCGATTGCCCAAGGTCCGGCGATGGATGCCGTCTCGGCCCTGGTCAACCTTGGCTATCGTCCGGCCGAGGCCCATCGTGCCGTGCAGACCGCGGCCGATGCCTTGGGCGAGCGGGTGGAACTGCAAAGCCTTATCCGCGATAGCCTGCGGCAGCTGGCATCATGACGGACGCTTGGAACGGTGATGCATCCGACCGCCTTGTCGCCGGCCAGGAAGCCGGGGAAGATGGCGCTACTGTCGGTCTGCGGCCGGAAGGTTTGGCTGAATTTGTCGGCCAGCGGGCGGAAAAAGAGAACCTGCGCATCTATATTGAAGCCGCCCGTCAGCGCGGCGAGGCCCTGGATCATGTGCTGTTCCACGGACCGCCCGGCCTGGGCAAGACGACCCTGGCACAGATCGTGGCGCGGGAATTGGGCGTCTCGTTCCGCGCCACGTCCGGTCCCGTGATCGCCAAGGCCGGGGACCTGGCCGCCATTCTGACGCATCTGGAAGCGCGCGACGTTTTGTTTATTGACGAAATTCACCGCCTTAGCCCGGTGGTGGAGGAAGTACTGTATCCGGCCATGGAGGACTTTCAGCTGGATCTGGTCATCGGCGAGGGGCCGGCCGCGCGCACCGTGCGCATTGATCTGCCGCCCTTCACCTTGGTCGGCGCGACCACCCGTTCGGGCCTGATCACCACACCGCTCAGGGAACGCTTCGGCATTCCAATCCGCCTGCGGTTCTACGAAGTGGCTGAGTTGGAGCAGATCGTCACCCGCGCCGCCGGCCTGTTGGATTTGGATCTGACCGACGACGGCGCCCTGGAAATCGCCAAACGATCCCGCGGCACCCCGCGGGTAGCTGTGCGCCTACTGCGCCGGGTGCGGGACTTCGCCACCGTGGCGGGGGCCGCGCGGATCGATGCGGTGAAGGCCGATGCCGCCCTTAACCGATTGGAAGTTGATCAACGGGGCCTGGACGCCATGGACCGGCGCTACCTTAATTGCATCGCCCGTGATTTCGAGGGCGGCCCGGTGGGAGTGGAGACCATTGCCGCTTCGCTGTCGGAGCAGCGGGACGCCATCGAGGATATTATCGAGCCATTTTTGATCCAACAGGCGCTATTGCAACGTACGCCGCGCGGCCGGGTCCTGACCCGCAACGGTTATGAACATCTGGGATTGAAGGCGCCGAAGCCGAGCCAGGCGCAGATCGAATTGCTGCCTCCCGAAGACGGGATGGATAGCGACGATAGGGAGGCGGACGATGTCTGAGCCCCATCGGTTTGCCGTTCGGATCTATTGGGAAGACACCGATGCCGCCGGCATCGTCTATTATGCCAACTATCTTCGTTTCCTGGAACGGGGCCGCAGCGATCTGGTGCGCGGCGCCGGCATTGACCAATCCGCTCTGCTGGATCGCGACGGCATAATGTTCCCGGTGCGCCGCTGCGAGATCGACTATCTGCGGCCGGCCCGCCTGGATGATGAAATTGAAGTTCGAACCCGCATCCGCAAGATCGGCGGCGCCAGCATGGATCTGGATCAAGATATTCACCGTGGCGACGATACCCTTGTGCGGGCCAAGGTGCGTCTGGCCTGCGTCGGCCCCGACGGTGGCCCGAAACGGATGCCGGGCGCCGTGCGCGCGGCTCTTGCGAACATAAACATAAACTCCGCGACGTTAGGAAGTAGCTGAATGGAAAACCAAGCCGTTGATGCGGTTACCCTGGCGGGCTCTGTCGCCGCCGCCGACTTTTCACTGTGGGCTCTGTTTATCAAGGCGGACCTGGTGGTCAAGGCGGTCATGGTGGTGTTGATCCTGGCCTCGTTCTGGTGCTGGGCAATCATCTTCGAAAAAGGCATTCGCCTGCGCCGTTTGCGTGCCCAGGCCGACAATTTCGAGGATTCGTTCTGGTCGGGCGGCAGTCTGGAAGAGCTGTTTGACCGCATCGGCACCCGGCCGGATCACCCGATGGAGTTATTGTTTGTCTCGGCCATGCGGGAATGGCGCCGATCGACCTCGAAAGGGCTGGCGGGCGAGGATTCCCTACGCGCAGGGATCAAGGATCGCATCGTCCAGGTCATGCACATCACCCTGACGCGGGAGATCGAACGGCTGGAACGCTATATGGGCTTCCTCGCCACGGTGGGCTCGACCGCGCCCTTCGTTGGTCTGTTCGGCACGGTCTGGGGCATCATGAATTCGTTTCAGGCCATTGCCCTGACGAAAAACACCAATCTGGCGGTCGTTGCACCCGGCATCGCCGAGGCGCTATTCGCTACGGCGCTGGGCTTGATCGCGGCCATACCGGCGGTGGTGGCTTACAATAAATTTTCCACGGATTTGGGCCGCTACACTATCCGCCTGGAAGGTTTCGTCGGTGAATTTTCAGCCATTCTGTCCCGGCAATTGGACGAAAGGCGCGATTGATGGCGGGGCAAACACTAAACGGTTCCAGGATCGGCCGCCGGCCGGGCCGCTACAGCGCCATGTCGGAAATCAACGTGACACCGTTCGTGGATGTCATGCTGGTGCTGCTTGTGGTCTTCATGATTACGGCGCCGTTGCTGACCGTCGGCGTGCCCATTGACCTGCCCAAGACCTCGGCCTCGGACCTGCAGGGCAACGAGGAACCATTGACGGTTTCGATCAACGACAAGGGGGAAATCTTTCTCCAGGAAACCTTGGTAAAGCAGGAAGAACTGGTGGCGCGCTTGCTGGCGATTTCGGAAAACCTGACCGCCCGGCGGATCTTTGTCCGCGGCGACCGCTCGGTTGATTATGGCGCGGTGATGGAGGTCATGGGCGCCCTGAACGCGGCCGGCTTCAACAAGGTCGCCCTGGTTACCGAAGCGCCGCAGGTCATCCGTCGGTCCGCGAAATAGAGGTGCCCGGCCTTGCGCAATGGAATAGCCATATCGAGCATGCTGCATGTGGGCGTGGTGTTTGCCACGATCTACGGCCTGCCCGAATTGCTGGACCCCATGGATGTGTCGGAACAACCGATCATCGTCGAACTGGTCACCATCGCCGAGCGCACGGTATCGCAAAAGCCGATCGAACCGGAACAGAAGAAGGCGCCGCCGCCCGCACCCCTGTTGAAACCCATCGCGGCGCCCGAACCGGAGCCGGAGCCGGAACCAACGCCGGCAAAAATACCGCCACCACCGCCCGAACCCGTGAAGGTAGAAGCACCGCCGCCACCCGAGCCCGTGAAGATCGCGGCACCGCCGCCGCCCGAACCGGTGAAGCCGACGCAGAAACCAAAACCGGTGGAAGTTGTCACGCCGAAACCGCCCGAGCCCGAAAAACCAAAAGAAAAGCCAAAACCTGTCAAGAAGCTGGCCATGGCGGAGCCCGCCAAGACATTTCGTACCCTGCCGCGACCCCGGGCCAAGCCGAAACGCCGCCGGCCGCGGTTCGACCCCGACCATATTGCGGCATTGCTCGACAAGGACGACGAAAAAAAGCCGAGGCAACGCAGGGAAGCCGCGAAATCCCGCAAGGCCGACAAGCAACCCGCCCCGGCGCGAAAGGTGGCGCGGTCCCAAGCCCCCTCGGTACCCATGACCATGAGCGAGATCGACGCGATCCGCTACCAGATCCAGCAATGCTGGTCTATCCCTGCCGGCGCCCGGGATGCCGAAAATCTGGTTGTGCGGATCAAGGTGTTCCTGAACTCGGATGGTTCATTGTCCAGGGCACCGGAAATCGTCAGCGGCGATGGCGCCGGCGATCCATTCTATCGAACAGCGGCGGAAAGCGCCCGCCGCGCGGTCTTGAAATGCTCGCCATTGAAAAATCTGCCGGCGGACAAATATGCCCGTTGGCGCGAAATCACACTGACCTTCAATCCCAGAGATATGCTGGGTGGTTGAGGTCGCAGAGATAACTAGGAAGCAATGCACCATGTGGACCTTTCCTGTATCCCGATTGATTTTCACCCTGGCCTTGGTGATCATGTTGCCGGGCTTGGCATTGATACCGCACACAGCCCGGGCGGCGTTGGAGATTGATATAACCAAGGGCAATGTCGACCCCCTGCCCGTGGCCATACCGGATTTCCATGGCGCCGATCCGGCCGCCGCCGACCAGGGCAAGCGCATGGCCGGGGTCATCACCGCCAATCTGAACCGGTCCGGTTTGTTTCGATCACTGGATCCGAAGTCGTTTATCCAGACCCCGGAATCCCTGCAGGCGCGGCCGCGCTTCGCCGATTGGCGGGTCCTGAACGCCCAGGCCCTGGTCTCCGGCAAGGTGGGGGTTGAAAGCGATGGACGGCTGCGGGTGGAATTCCGCCTTTGGGATGTGCTGGCGGGAGAACAGATGACCGGGCTGGTCTATTTTTCAACCCCCGGCAATTGGCGGCGGATCGCGCACGTCATCTCCGACACCATTTATCAGCGTCTGACCGGCGAGGCCGGCTATTTCGATACCCGTGTGGTTTATGTGGCGGAAAGCGGGCCCAAGGACAAACGGGTCAAGCGGCTGGCGATCATGGATCAGGACGGCGACGGCCACCGGTTTCTGACCGACGGCAGTTACCTGGTGCTGACGCCGCGGTTTTCCCCCTCCCGCCAGGAAATTACCTATCTGTCCTACTACCGCAACACGCCCCGGGTCTATCTCTACAACATTGATACCGGGCGTCAGGAGGTTTTGGGCGAGTTTCCCGGCATGACCTATGCACCGCGCTTCTCGCCCGATGGCAATCAGGTGATCATGAGCATGGCGCGGGACGGCAAATCCAATATCTTCGCCATGGACCTGCGCACCCGCGCCATCAACCAAATGACCAACGGGCCGGCGATTGATACCTCGCCCTGTTTTTCACCGGATGGAAAACGGATTGTTTTCAATTCCGACCGCGGCGGCAGTCAACAACTTTACGTGATGGATGCCGATGGCAAAAACCTGAAACGCATCTCATTTGCCAAGGGTCGCTACGCAACACCGGTCTGGTCGCCGCGCGGTGACCTCATCGCCTTTACCAAGATCCGCAAGGGTCGATTCTATATTGGCGTCATGCGGCCCGACGGCAGTGGCGAGCGGTTATTGTCGGAAAGTTTCCTGGACGAAGGACCGACCTGGGCCCCGAATGGCCGGGTTTTGATGTTTTTCCGCCAAAAACCAACACGCGCAGGCGGTGGTGGCGGACGCACACGTCTTTGGTCTGTTGATCTGACCGGCTACAACGAACGCGAGATGGTCACGCCAATTGATGCTTCGGACCCGGCATGGTCCCCTCTAAGCCCCTTGAATCGTTAAGGGTTCATAGTTAATGTCAAACACAAATTTGGCGTGGGCGTAAGATATCGTTTTCTCGCCGGGAATCAGGTCTTTTGCTTGCAAGGCAAAAAGATTGGTTGTTTCGCGAATTAGGTTATTTTTGTTATTAGGCAGTTGTTAAACTAATTGGGCCCATGTATGTCTGGCTATCGGGCTTGGTTAGTTGAAATGTTGATGGTCGAGAGTTGTTGGCGAATACCTGAATTCCGCCGACAATTCGTAAATTGTTGACAGATAATGATTATGTAAGCGGCATTGGTTTTTGAAATTTTTTGAAACATTGCCATGAACGCCATAATAAAAGGATGAGGAGTGGTCTCTATGGTCTTTGAGAAATTTGCGTTGAAGGCGGCGTGTTTGGCCGCGACCATCCTATTGGTTGCGGCTTGCGAAACGCCGGTCGAGGAAAAGGCCGATACGTCGGGCACGGGGGGTGCCAAGCAAGAGACGAAGATGGTGAAAAAGGCCGAGATGAAGGCCGAGATGAAATCCACCATGGAGCCAAAGGTTGCGCCCGGTTCGCAAGAGGATCTGGTGCTGAACGTGGGCAGCCAGATTCAATATGACTACGATCAATCCGTCTTACGCAGCGATTCCCGCCAGGTGGTGGAACGCTGGGCCAAATGGCTGCAGCAGTATCCGGCCGTGACCGTGACCATCGAGGGTCATTGCGACGAGCGCGGCACCCGGGAATACAACCTTGGCCTGGGTGAACGCCGCGCCGATGCGGCCCGCAAATATTTGATCGCCCTGGGCGTCAACGCCGATCGCGTCGGCACCATCTCCTACGGCAAGGAGCGGCCCCTTTGTGTCAGCAGCAATGACGGCTGTTGGGCCCAGAACCGGCGCGGTATGCTGCTGGTCAACTAATTTGTCGATGCCGGTCAGGCACCGATGTCAGACGGCTTTCCGGGTCCGGCGTGAACGCATCAAAAATGCGGTCATGCCGGGCCCGGTTTTTTTGCCCCGCAATTTGATACATTATTTGAAACATTCAGTTCTTAAGCCGGCAATGGGCTATAATTTCGCCACATTCCGCGACTAGTTAATTCAAATGCGATCACCACCACGCCGTGGGAACCAGGCCCAGGCATGACGTGAATGGCCGGAGAAAACCCCGATGCAGTATTCTTGCCTGAAACTCCTTCACACAGCGCTTCCCGCACTAACCGGGTTGACTCTGGTGTTGGCCGTATTGTTGACCGTGGCCACTCCCGCGCCGGCGCAAAATGCTGAGCTGCGAACCATGATCGAACGCCTCAATCGCATGGAAAGTGATCTCAACGTCTTGCAGAAAGACTATTACAGGGGTCAGAAAACAGGGGCCACGCGGCTGACACAAAACAGACCAGCCACCGTGCCAGCCGCCGCTAAGGACGCCGGCCGGCTGGCCGACGCGGAAATCCGCATGAGCAATCTGGAATCCGAGATGCGCCGGCTGACCGGACAACTGGAAGAAGTGCGCCACAATATGGATACCGTCCAGCAGCGCCTGGATGGATTCTTGAAGGATATGGATTTCCGCCTGTCTGAGATTGACCGCCGCCTATCCGCGGCGCCGGCCGTGACTGCCGCCGTATCACCGCCCGTGGACGCCGGCGAAACCGCGAATGTTTCGCCAGAAGCCTCCACGGTCGATCCGCAAGCGGAGGCGGCTACCTCGGTCCTGCCACAAGGTACGCCCATTGAACGTTATAATTTTGCCTATGCGTTGCTGACCAAAATGCGGCTGCAGGATGCCGAGACGGCCTTTCAGGAATTCCTTGCCATGCATGGGGATGACGAACTGGCCGGCAACGCGCAATATTGGTTGGGCGAAACCTTTTATGCTCGTCAGAATTTGCCCGAAGCCGCCCGCGCATTCCTGATCGGCATCCAAAGATACCCAAACAGCAACAAGGCCCCCGACACCATGTTGAAGCTGGGCATCGCCCTGGGCAAACTGGGCAAAAAAGAGGACGCCTGCGCCGCATTTTTGGAAATGCAGACCAACTTTACCGAATTGCGAACCCAGGTGCGCAAACGCATGCTGAAAGAGATGAAGGCGGGGGGCTGTAACTAGGCACTGTCCCGCATTAGGTGGTTTCAACAACCATGCCGGCCATCGACAACAATAACTTCGACGTCTTGATGCAGCCTTTGGGGCCGTTCGAGGATAAACCGGACCTCGCCGTCGCCGTATCGGGTGGCGCCGACAGCATGGCGTTGGTCTTGCTGGCCCAGGCATGGGCCACACGGCGCGGCGGGGGGGGCACGGCCCTGACCGTGGATCATGGCCTGCGCCAGGGGTCGG
>JABIRL010000177.1 GCA_018667855.1 Rhodospirillaceae bacterium | reverse complement strand
TCGCTGGCTCAATCCGTCAACATGGCACGCCAGCCGAACGCGCAGATAAAGATCCACGGAATACATCCTCCCACCTTCCATCCACAAAAGGTTGGAAGGTTACAGGTGGCAAGGTTTTATCCCGCCCGCAGCTGGGAAAATCCCGCCGCTACCGTGGACCAATTTGTCACCGCCGTTCTCAGCGGGGCCAATATCGAAACCGCCAGCAACATTGTCCGCCAGGCGGCCGCCAAGGGCGCGCAAATAATTTTGCTGCAGGAACTTTTCGAAACGCGTTATTTTTGTCCCGAGCAAAAGGCCGAACATTTCGCCCTGGCCCGGCCATTCGCGGACAATGATACGATTAAGGCATTCTCCGATTTGGCGGCGGAGCTCGGCATTGTTCTGCCCATCAGTTTTTTCGAGCGGGACATCAACGCCTACTACAACACCGTGGCGATGATCGATGCGGACGGAGGGGTCATGGGACGCTACCGCAAAATCCATATTCCCGACGGGCCCGGCTACCAGGAGAAATTTTATTTTACGCCGGGTGATACGGGCTTCAAGGTATGGCAAACCCGACACGGCGCCATCGGCGTCGCGGTCTGCTGGGATCAATGGTTTCCCGAGGCGGCCCGCATCATGGCGCAGCAGGGCGCGGATATTTTATTGTATCCGACGGCGATTGGCGCTCACCCCGGCGTGCCGGGCTATGATTCCCAGACGACCTGGCAGCGGGCCATGCAGGGACACGCCGCCTGCAACGTCATTCCGGTTGCCGCCTCGAACCGGATCGGAGATGAGCATTGGGACGATTTGAGCATGACATTCTATGGCTCATCCTTTGTCGCCGATCAGCATGGCGAGACCATCGCGCAGGCCGGCCGCCAGGACGAGGATATCGTTATGGCCAGTTTCGATTTTGCCGCCATTCGCGCGGAAAGGGCGGCATGGGGGCTGTTTCGCGACCGCCGGCCGGAATTTTATGAACCTCTGTTATCCCACTCCGGGAAATTGCCCGGATCAGTCTTGTAGCGGCGCAGTGTAACGGCGCAATCCGGTCGGGCGGCTAATCCCGGCCGCCTTCCACCGCGCAGTGCTGTGCCCGCCAGCGCAACATGCCGCCGGCCAGATTGGCGATATCGGTGAAGCCGGCCTTGCGCAGGATCACCGTGGCCTGGGCCGAGCGCCCGCCGGCCCGGCAGACGGCGACGATGGGTTTATCCTTGCTCATTTCATCCGCCCGTTCGGCCAACGCCCCCAGCGGAATGAGCTGGGCGCCCTTTATGCGGCCCAGGGGGCCGTCAAACTCGTCCACCTCCCGCACATCCAAAATCTGCGCCACGCCAAGATGTTCCTCCAGCCATTGCGGCTGCACTTCCCAAATGCCTGCGAAGGTATAGGTCAGACTGGCCCAGGTCGGCTCGTCTTCCGGAATATTGCCGTCCTCCGGCCGGCCGCAGTTCAAGTTCGCGGGCACGGCAATATCCATCTTCTTGGGATGATCCAGACCCAGATTGTCCATAAAGCCAACGAAATCGCTTTGGCTCAACTGCCCGCCCAGGCGCGGGTTAAAGGCCTTTTCCTCTTCAACGCTGGTCACCATCAGGCCGCGATAGTCATGGCCCGGATACAGCAGACAATGTTCGGGCAGGGTGAATATCTGGGTATGGATGGATTGATACATCTCGCCCGCGTCGCCGCCCTGGAAATCCGTCCGCCCGCAACCGCGGATCAACAGGCAATCACCGGTGAAGGCCATTTCCTCCGTATCCAGGACAAACGTCATACAGCCGGCGGTGTGGCCCGGCGTCGCCCGGACGGTCAGGTAGCGGCTGCCGAATTCTATTCTGTCGCCGTGGCTCAGCGGCCGGTCCACGCCTTCCGCGCCGCCATCCCCCGACAGCGCGAATTTGCTGCCCGCGCTGTGCCGCAGCAGCCAGCCGCCGGTAACATGATCGGCATGCACATGGGTTTCCACGGTAAACAGCAGCTTCAGTCCAAGCTCGCTCAACAGCGCGCCATCGCGCCGGGCCTGCTCATAGACCGGATCGATCAGGATCGCCTCCTTCGCCTCCATATCGGCCAGCAGATAGGTATAGGTCGACGATTGCGGGTCGAACAGTTGGCGAAACAGCATGATGCTTTACCTCTCGGAGATCCCCAAATTTGACCCCAATCGTGGACCGAAGCCGGATATTTGGCAATACAACTGCAGTTGATGATCTTTGTGGCCGGGTTCGCTTGTATTGCCAGGGTGGGGAGCGGTATTATTGCCCCGAGACAAAAACAATTTGTGACGATTAGGGGACGACAAGATGAATGACAACAGCCAGCAATTCAATTGGATTGGCAAAAGCCCGATCCGGCCCGACGGGATTGATAAGGTAACCGGCGCGGCCCTGTTCGGCGCCGACCTGATCCTGCCGGGTATGTTGGTTGGCAGGATTTTGCGCAGCCCCCACGCCCATGCCCGCATTCGTGGCATCGACACCTCCAAGGCCGAGGCGTTGGCCGGCGTCAAGGCCGTCGTGACCTCCGCCGATTTCCCCGACCAGGCTTCGGTCTACGTGGGTCCGGACCGGGTGCAATCGAACATGGCGCATATCACCCGCAACATCATGGCGCGGGAAAAGGCGCTTTATGACGGCCACGCGGTGGCGGCCGTGGCGGCGACCTCCGCCTCGATCGCCGATCAGGCCCTAAAATTGATCGAGGTTGATTACGAAGTGCTGCCCCATGTCACCGATGTGGCGGCGGCCATGGCGGCGGATGCGCCTTTGTTGCACGAAGATCAGATTACCCGGGGGATCGATCCGGCACCCGAAAAACCCTCCAACATCGCCAAGTACGGTGAATTCTCCGTTGGCGATGTGGAAGCCGGCTTTGCCGAGGCCGATGAAGTGGTGGAAATGGATTTCACCACCGAGACGGTGCATCAGGGCTATATCGAGCCCCATTGCTGCGTCGCCCATTATAAACAGGATGGTCAGGGCGAAATCTTCTGCTCGACCCAGGGCCATTTCGTGGTCCGCGCCGTCACCGCCAAACTGCTGGGCATGAAACAGGCCGACCTTAAAGTCACGGCCTCGGAACTGGGCGGCGCCTTCGGCGGCAAGACGGTTGTCTATGTGGAGCCCGTGGCCCTGGCCCTGTCGCGCAAATGCGCCCTGCCGGTCCGGGTGGTGATGTCCCGGGTCGAGGTGCTGAAGGCCTCCGGTCCTACCGCTTGCAGCATCATGAAGGTCAAGATCGGCGCCAAAAAGGACGGCACCATCACCGCCGGCACCGCCGAGTTGAAATTCGGCGGCGGCGCTTTCCCCGGCGCGCCGGTGATCGGCGCGGCCATGTGCGCCTTCTCCCGCTACGATCTGGCTAACGTCAAGACCACCGCCTTTGACGTGGTCGTCAACCGGCCCAAGGCGGCCGCCTACCGGGCGCCCGGCTCGCCCATCGCGGCCTTTGGCGTGGAAAGCACCCTGGATGCGGTGGCGCGCAAGATCGGTATGGATCCACTGGCGATCCGTCTTAAGAATGCCGCCCGCAACGGCTCCACGACGGTGTTCGGTCAGACCTTTACCTCGATCGGCTATGCCGAAACCATCGAGGCATTGATGGATCACCCCAACTACAAGGTGCCCCTGGGTCCGAACCAGGGCCGGGGCGTGGCGTCGGGCTTTTGGTTCAACGGCGGCGGGGAATCTTCCGCCACCCTGCACGTCAACGATGACGGCACGGCCGTGGTGGCCACGGGCAGTCCCGATGTGGGCGGCTCCCGCGCGGCCATGGCGATGATGGCGGCGGAAACCCTGGGCATCGACTATCATCAGGTGCGCGCCACGGTGGCCGATACAGCATCCGTCGGCTACACCCATGTTTCGGGCGGCAGCCGGGTGACCTTGTCCACCGGTCTGGCGGTGGTCAACGCTTCCAAAAGTGTGATTGACGAATTGTGCCTTCGCGCCGCCAGGATCTGGGGCGTGGATGCGGAGGGCATCACCTGGGAGGACGGCCATGCCAAGCCCGCCTCCACCAATGTGGGTGATTTTGATCCCCTGTCGCTGGCTGAAATCGCCGCGCAAAAGGCGGCCACGGGCGGCCCCATCGTGGGCAGCGCCGGGGTCAACGCCACCGGCGTGGGGCCGGGCGTGGCGACCCAGGTTTGCGATGTGGAGGTTGATCCGGAAACCGGCAAGGTGACTATTCTGCGCTTCATCACGGCCCAGGACTGCGGCCGGGCGGTGCATCGCGATTCCGTGGAGGGACAGATGCAGGGCGGCTCGGTCCAGGGCATCGGCTGGGCCTTGAACGAGGAATATGTCTATGGCGAGGACGGCTTGCTGCAAAATCCAGGCTTCCTGGATTACCGCATGCCCCTGGCCTCCGACCTGCCGATGATCGATACCGTGCTGGTCGAGGTGACGAACCCCGATCACCCCTATGGCGTCAAGGGCGTGGGTGAGGCGAATATCGTGCCGCCCATGGCCGCCGTCGCCAACGCGGTGCACGATGCCACCGGGGTGCGGGTCACTTCACTGCCGATCTCGCCGCCAAGATTGCTTGCCGCCATGGATGAACAAAAGAGCTAACCCACATTATTCATGATCGCGATCAGCTTTGATCTGAGCACACGGCTTCAGCCGGATCGACGGCGGTTTTCAGCGGCTAATTTTTAGAGGTGTTAGGGATTGACGTTCGGGGTTC
>JABIRL010000303.1 GCA_018667855.1 Rhodospirillaceae bacterium | reverse complement strand
GTTCCCGCCGCAAACCGCCCGCCAATCTGACGGCCTGGGATCTGTATCAAAGGGGCTTTTGGCATTTTTACCGGTATAATGCAGCCGACAATGCCAGCGCCACGACGCTGTTCAAACAGGCGGCAGAAGCGGACCCGGACTTCGCCTTGGCCTATTCGGGGATAGCTTACACCCGCTACACAGCGGTGTTTCAGGGCTTCAGCAAAAACCCGCAAGAGGATATCGCCGAGGGGCTCGAAGTGGCGCGAAAGGCGGTCCTGCTCGATGACAAGGAGGGCTTTGCGCACTTTGTGCTTGGCCGGATGCTGACCCTGAGCGGTGACGGCGAACAGGCGATCGCGGAACTGGAAAAATCTCTGGATATCAATCCAAGCTTCGCCCACGCCTATTACGGTCTTAGCCTGGCGTTGATGTGGTATGGCAGGGCGGCGGAGGCCAAAGCAGTCGTCGAAACGGCGTTGCGGCTTAGTCCGCGGGATCCGTTGCGTTATGGGATGCTTACCGTCAGGGCGAACAGCAGCCTTTTGTCAGGCGACCACCAAGACGCTGTCGAGTATATGAAAAAGGCGATTTTCGAACGAAATGATACTGTTTGGCAAAATCTTCTGTTGGCGGCGGCGTTGGCGGGGGCCGGACAAGAAGACGAAGCTCGTCGCGCCATCGATGCGTTGCACCTCAATTGGCCTGATTTCACCTTGGCGACTTTCGAAACCATGGTCCCCCATCTCCACCCGGAATATGCGGAGACATACCGCCATTTGCTGGCAAAGGCGGGATTGGCAGCGAAGTGACGGTTCCCAAGTCCGAAATGGGTCAAAACCCGATCGTTCGCAATTTCCAAAAAAAATGCTTGAAGCTGAAGGTATATCGGACATATCCGGCTGAACAGCATGAGCGGCCTTGCCCTTGGCCCGCTCGGCGGGCACCATGGGGTCTTAGCATACAGTAAGCGTGAGGCCTCCCCATGAAAGATCTGATCGAGGAACTGCGGCAGCGACAGGCGGTTAGTCTGGAGCATGGCGGCACCGAGCGCATGGCGCGGCAGCATAACCAGGGCAAGCTGACGGCGCGCGAACGCGTCGATCTGCTGTTTGATGCCGACACGTTGGAAGAGATCGGGCAGCTGGCCACCCACGTGCACACGCCCGTCACCACGATCCCCAATAAGCATACCCCCGCCGACGGCGTCATCGCCGGTTTCGGCAGGATCGACGGCCGCCCGGCGGCGGTGGTGGCGGAGGATTTCACGGTGCTGGGCGGGTCTCTTGGCATCAATAACTTCGCCAAGAAGAACCGCATTATCGAGCTGGCCCAGCGGGACAAACTGCCCGTGGTCTGGCTGTTTGACGGCGCCGGGGCGCGCACGGACGAATTCATCGGCCAGGGCCTGGCGCCCATGCATCATTTCATGGAGGTGGCCAAGCTGTCCGGCGTAACGCCACAGATCGCCGGCGTCATGGGACCGTGTGCGGGCGATAGCTCGTTATTGCCGGCGATGATGGAATTCATCGTCATGGTCGAGGGCACGGGCATGCTGGCCGCGGGCGGGCCGCCCCTGGTCAAGATGGGCACGGGACAGGACGTCACGAAAGAAGAACTCGGCGGCGCCGATCTGCACTGCCGGGTCTCCGGCGTGGCCGACAACCGGGCCACGGATGATCACGACGCCATAGCCCAGATCCGCCGCTATCTCTCCTACATGCCGACCAATGCCTATCAGTACCCGCCGTATGTCGCGACGGACGACAGCCCGGACCGGCGGGAGGAAACCTTGGGCGATATCCTGCCCGCCAACCGCCGCCGCCCCTACGACATGATGAAGATCATCGAGAGGGTGGTGGACCGGGACAGCTTTTTTGCCATCAAGCCGGAATTCGCCAAGATGATGATCACCGGTCTGGCCCGCATGGGGGGCCACGCGGTGGGTATCATCGCCAATCAGCCGAATGTCATGGCGGGCGCCATCACGGCCGTCGCCGGCGCCAAGCACCGCCACTTCATGGATCTGTGCAACGCCTTTCATCTGCCGATCATCTTTTTGATGGATACCCCGGGCGTGATGACCGGACCGCAATCGGAGTCGGAGGGCGCGCTGCGCGCCGGTATGACCATCGCGCATTCGTT
>JABIRL010000314.1 GCA_018667855.1 Rhodospirillaceae bacterium | reverse complement strand
CCAGCCCTGGATTCCGCGCCGCCAGGATATCCGGGCCCAGATCCCATTTTTCCAACGTACCGGGCAGAAAATTCTCCACCAATACCTGGGCGCCCTCCACCAGACGCAACAGCAGATCGCGGCCCGCGGGACTACGTGGATTTAAGGTGATGCTTTTCTTGTTGCGGGCATAGACTTTCCAATGGATCGAGATGCCGTCCACCCGCCAGTTGCGCAGATCATCGCCATGGCCGGGCCGTTCCACCTTGATCACTTCGGCGCCATAATCGGCCAGCACATGGGTCAGCGCATTGCCGGCGACCAGACGGGAAAGATCCAACACCCGCACCCCGTCCAGGGGCGCGGGCGCATCTGGGCGATAATCCCGCTTGTGGATTTGCGCCATTGCCGTGTTGTTTGCCTACCGGCCCTTCCAATCGGGGGGGCGTTTTTCGGCGAAGGCTTTGGGGCCCTCGATGAAATCCAGGCTGTTGCGCATGTCCTCGACCGATTGGTAGGGCGCATTGAAGGCTTCCTCGACGGACGTGTAGTCGCCGCCGCGCATGACCACGTCTTTCGAGGTCCGGATCGAGACGGGAGAGCATTCCAAAATAGACTCCGCCCAGCGCCGCGCGCCTGCCAGCGCCTCGCCCTCGGGCACCACTTCGGTGACGAAGCCCAGGTCATAGCCTTCCTTGGCCATCACCCGGCGGCCGGTCAGGATCATGCCCATGGCCTGCTTCATCGGAATTTGCCGCGAGAGGCGATGCAAGCCACCGGCCAGGGCGGCCAGGCCGACACGGGGTTCGGGTAGGGCAAAAAAGGCGTTTTCCGCTGCGATGATGATGTCGCAGGCCAGGGCGACCTCGAATCCGCCGCCCATGGCCAGGCCATTGACGGCGGCAATGACGGGTTTCTTGCCGTCAAAGCGCTTCGCCAGGCCGGCAAAGCCGCTGTCCGGGCTGTCGGTCGGATTTCCTTCAGCCTGCCATTTCAAGTCATTGCCCGCGGAAAATGCTTTTTCCCCGGCGCCGGTAACGATGGCGACCCAGAGATCGGGGTCGTTTTCGAAATCATTGAAGACTTTATCCATCTCGAAATGGGCATGGGTATGCAGGGCATTCATGCGTTCGGGTCGGTTCATGGTCACAGTAAGGATATGGCCGTCCTTTTCGGCCAGGCAATATTCAGGCATTTTCTTTGCTTCCCTTTACGATTTTTTACATTCGACCTACATCCTTCCCTAAAATACCCCCCTTGGCCAGCGGAGCAAACGGCTGATGCCGAATAAATTTTGCAAGGGGATTGGCAAATGTCTGAACAGAGTAACAAGAATGGCGGCGCGGGGATCAAAGCGTCGGATTTATTTATTCGTTGTTTGGAAGCTGAAGGCGTGACGCATATCTTTGGCGTGCCGGGAGAGGAAAACGCCGATGTCATGATGTCGTTGATGGAGTCCTCCATTGACTTTGTGCTCTGCCGCCACGAACAGGCCGCTGCCTTCATGGCGGATACCTATGGCCGCCTGACGGGCAAGCCGGGCGTCTGTCTGGCGACGTTGGGGCCGGGCGCCACAAATCTTGTGACCGGCGTCGCCGATGCCAATATGGACCGCGCGCCGTTGGTGGCGATTATCGGTCAGGCCTCGACCTCCCGATTGCATAAGGAAAGCCACCAGAACATGGATGCCATTGCCATGTTCCGGCCCATCAGCAAATGGGCCCATTCCATCGGTAATGCGGAAACCATACCGGAGGTCGTGCGCAAGGCTTTCAAAGTCGCGACGACGGAAAAACCGGGCGCCACGGTGATTGAATTGCCGGAAGATCTGGCCAAGGCACAAGTTGCCGCCGCCCCCATGCCAGCGGACGTCACCCGCCGCCCGGCCGCCGACCACAAGGCCGTAGCCCGCGCGGTCGATGCCATAACAGCCGCCAAATCGCCGCTGATCCTGGCCGGCAACGGCACGGTGCGCAAACGCGCCTCTCAGCAACTGCGGCGTCTAGCCTCTAAATCCGGTATCGGCGTAGTCAACACGTTCATGGGCAAGGGCGCCGTTTCATTGGACGACCCGCATTGTCTTTACACCATCGGCTTGCAGGGCCGGGATCATGTCCTGGCCGCGTTCGAGCGGGCGGATACGGTTATCGCGGTCGGTTATGACCTGGTGGAATACGCGCCCAGCTTTTGGAATCCCAAGGGCGACAAGACCATTGTGCATATCGATTTTGAACCGGCGGAGATCGATGTTGATTTCACCGTCGCGGTCGACGTGGTGGGCGATATCGCGGATGCCCTGTGGCAGATCAACGAATTGATGAATGAACGCCATGGCGAAGATCTGCCGCTGTTCGATATTGGCGAACATGCCGCACTGCGCACCGCCATCGCGAACGATCTGCAGGGGGAGGCGGCGGATCCCGCCTTTCCCATGAAACCCCAGACCGTGGTTAATCAGGTCCGCGCCGCCCTGGGCCCGGACGACATCATGCTGTCGGATGTGGGCGCCCATAAGATGTGGGTCTCCCGCTATTATCAGTGCTACGAGCCAAATACATGTCTGATTTCCAATGGCTTTTGTTCCATGGGTTTTGCCTTGCCCGGCGCCATTGGGGCCAAGGTCGCCCATCCCGACAGACGGGTCGGTTTCATTTGTGGCGATGCGGGCTTTTTGATGAATGTTCAGGATCTGGAAACCGCCGTGCGCCGCAAGATCAATTTCGTCTGCGTCATTCTGGTGGATGGGGAATACGGCCTGATCAAATGGAAGCAGCAGAATCAGTTCGACGGCAGGCATTCGGACCTGGCCTTCACCAATCCCGACTTTGATCTGTTGGCCAAATCGTTCGGGATGTGGGGCAAACATCTGGATGGCCCGGACCAGCTGGCCGGCGCCCTGGAAGAAGCTTTCCAGCAGACCGGCCCGGCTCTGATCGCCGTGCCCGTGGATTACGGCGAAAATATTAAACTGACCCAGCGGCTGGGCAATCTGGAAGCCGCGATCTAGAGGAGACGACGTCATGGCGATGCGGGATTTTGAAGATCAATCCAATAATCTGTCCGAAGCCAGCCCGGCCCATGTTCGCGGCCTGATCCGCCGCGGTGATATCACGGGACAGACCGGTGGCATGGCTTTCGGCTACATGCAGGGTAATCTGGCCATACTGCCCTCGGATCTGGCCTTGGACTTCGCCCGCTATTGCCAGCGTAACCCCAAACCCTGCCCCTTGGTGGGCATATCCGAAACCGGCGATCCCATGCTGCGGACGCTGGGCGAGGATATCGATATCCGCAGCGATATTTCGTCCTACAACGTCTATCGGGATGGTGAGCTGGCGGACACCGTCACCGATATCACCGAGCTGTGGCGCGACGATCTGGTGGCTTTTGTCCTGGGTTGTTCGTTTTCGTTCGAGGAGGCCTTGCAGGCCGGCGGCGTGCCCCTGCGCCACCTGGAAGTGGGCTATGTCGTGCCCATGTACCGCAGCAATATCCAGACCGTGCCGGCGGGACCATTCCATGGGCCGACTGTTGTGTCCATGCGCCCCATGCCCATGACAGAGGCGATCCGCGCCGTGGAGATCACGGCCCGCTTTCCCATGATGCATGGCAAACCGGTACATATCGGTGATCCGGCCGGTATCGGCATCGGTGATCTGAACGATCCGGTTTGGGGCGATGTACCCGATATCAGGGAAGGGGAAGTGCCGGTATTTTGGGCCTGTGGCGTAACCCCCCAGGCAGCCGTCATGGCCGCCAAGCCGGCGTTCTGCATTACCCACAAGCCCGGTTCCATGCTGATCACCGATCTGCCCAGCGGTAGCGTAACGTAAATAGGAGTAGCAGAGATGAAACTCGACACAGTCCGTTGCGAGATCAATGACCACATCGCCCTTGTAACCATGGACAATCCCCCCGTGAACGCGCAGGACCAGCGTTTTCATGAGGATATGATGCAAGTTTTCGACACCATCTCGGACCTGGATGATGCGCGCGTGGCTGTGCTGACCGGCGCGGGTAAGGTGTTCTCCGCCGGCGCCAACATCAAGAACAAGGCGGGGGAGGAGCGGGGGCCGGGCGATGCCTGGCAGCATAATCGCCGGGCGCGGGAGTGTTTTCATTCCATCATGGAATGCCGCAAGCCTGTGATTGCGGCTCTGAATGGCGCGGCCCTGGGTGCCGGTCTGGCAGTCGCGGCCAGCTGCGATATTCTGGTCGCCTCGGAAAAAGCCAGTCTGGGCTTGCCGGAAATCGATGTGGGGCTGATGGGTGGCGGCCGCCATGCCATGCGGCTGTTTCCCCATTCATTGATCCGCCGGGTCATGCTGACCGGTTATCGGGTGCCGGGGCCGGAACTGTATCGCCTGGGCATTGTCGAGGCCTGCGTGCCGCCTGAAGAGTTGATGGATGCGGCCATGGATCTGGCCCGAACTATTGCAGCGAAAAGCCCGGTGGCATCGCGGATCGCCAAACATGCCTTGAACACGATCGAGGAAATGAGTCTGCGGGATGGTTATCGGTTCGAACAGAACATGACTTTCGAATTGTCGTCCTATGAGGACTCCAAGGAGGCCAT
>JABIRL010000120.1 GCA_018667855.1 Rhodospirillaceae bacterium | reverse complement strand
GGTATCACCATTGATTTCAACGCCGAAAACCAGATCATCATCACGTAAATAATCCGCCGCCGCGGCCGGTTGCATATGGGGTCTATCCAGGGACGGAATACCGGTCACGGCACCGACGCCGCCCCAGACGATTTCTTCCATGCGAATGCGCATGCTGGACGGTTTGCTCCAGCGGGAGCGGAAAAATACGCCAAACCGCTTGTCGATTCGGCTCAGGTTCTGCAGCATCAGCCCGGCGAAACTGGCATGGGGGCGGGGTTCGCCGTTGGCTTCCTGCCACAACATCCAAAGATGCCAGGTGTGCGCGTCATGACCGGTCAGGGCCTTGAGGGTTTCCAGGATCGGCTCGTCGCTACGGCGATTGAATTGCAGGCTCAAGATCAGCCCGGCGACCACGTCCCGTTTGCCCCGCTTGCGCATGAAAGCAAGGGCTTCCCTGGCTTTTTCCGCGCTGCCGTACATGACGTCATTGGCGGCCTGGGTCACCGGGTCCGCCCCAAGGGTATGCGCCGCCCGAACGGATACAGGGGTTAGGAAAAATAACAGACATATGAGCGGAATTCCGATGCGCCACATCGGGGTCAAATTGATGCCCTCCTATCACTGCGACGGCCTATTATACCAAACACCTTGGTATTATTGGCAATGCACCACCGCCAGGATCATGTTCACATTGGTGCCGTCATCAGACAATGGCAAAAGCAGTTGTTGCATGTGAATTATCCGGGTCGGTCCCTGGCTGAGTTCGATTCTGGCGAACTGCGGCAGCGCGCGATCCACGGCCCTGCGGTAGAGACCGGCTATCTTTTCCGCCTGGTTTCCGTAATCAATTTCCGACAATTCATAACCGGTCATTTCGTAACCGAACCGAATTACGACCTCCGTGCCCACCAGGCGAAACCGTATTCGCGGAATGTCTGCATCCGCTTTTTCCTGGCCGACGTCGGCCAGCATCAATTTTGGCAATAGCCGCGGTATATCAGCGGGGTTCAGGTCCTTTCGCGCGGGCATACGGCGGCCACCACGCAGACGCTGCCAGTAATCCAGCGTTTGCTGTAATGCCGTATCGGTACTCGAATCTAACTCAATCGCCGTCACAATCCCGTCCTCCGGATCTGCAACCTATCCGCCAGCATGGCGGAGATCCCGGGAGCGCTAATATTAGCTTCAGCGGATAGACAAAAATGTGACGGCCGTCACAATTGTTAATAATTAGGCGTTTAAATCGGCAGAGTTGTGTGGCCAGGCCGCCGGCTTTTTTCCGGCGGCCTGGACAGCATCAACCGCCGTAGAAGACGTTGTCTCCCAACTCCTTCATCTCCAGGATCGCCTCGTCGGCGCGGCCCTCGGGCTGCGTGGCGACATTGGCGTCGACCACTTCGCCAACCATGATGTGATGATCGCCCTGTTCGACAATCTCCACGATCTTGCATTCAACGGAGGCGACGGCATTGTCCAGAATGGGCGCGCCGGTGCTGCCTGAATGGAAGGGCTCGCCGCTGACTGTGTTGCCGTCGCGGGTGGCCGGTTTGAAGAAGCCGAAAGCCAGGCCTTGCTGGCCCTTGCCCAGCATGTTCAGGGCAAAGTTACCGGCCCCCTTGGCGATGCCATAAGCACCGGAATCCGACTTCACGCCAACCACCACCAGGGGCGGGGCGAAAGAAGTCTGCGTTACCCAGTTCACCGTCGCTGCGGCCACTTCGCCGTCGTTTTCCGCCGTCATCACATAGATGCCATAAGGGATCATGCGTAGGGCCGTTTTTTTTGCGTCGTCGTCCATTAAGAGGTTTCCTTTGTTTGATAGGGTAATTTCGATTAAGCCTCGGCGCTGGGCCGGGCTTTCATGCGACCGTGCCAGGCATTGATGTTTTTCAACTCGGGATCAATGGGTTGATCCACGCCGGCGAAGAAATCGACGAATCCGAACAATAGAATATCGGCCAAGGTAAGGCGATCGCCGGCAATAAAGGAATTCCCCTCCAGCAATCCGTCCAGCCATTTCAATCGGTCCTGTGCAATATCCTTCAAGCCTGCGGCTGCTTCGGGCAGACAACGCATGCGGTTCTCGAACATCTTAATACCGGTCGAAAAGCGGAAACCATTGCCCATGGGTTCGCAGATATTCAGATCGACGCGCCGCACCCACATGCGGGTTTCCGCGCGTTCTTCGGCCGTTGTGCCGATCAGTGCGGGTTCAGGCTGAGTTTCCTCCAAATATTCACAGATCGCGGTTATTTCCGCCAAGATGGCGCCGTCATCCAACTCCAACGCGGGGCATTGTCCGGACACATTGACCTTGAGATAATCCGCCTCGCGATTGACGCCCGCCATGATATCGATTTCCTCACGCGGGATATCGATGCCTTTTTCGGCCATGAACATGCGCACGACGCGCGGGTTTGGTCCGATCGAATTATAAAATTTCATGATGTTGTTTTCACCTCCCCTGATTCTTGTTTTGCGGCGTCATGTAAGACCAGTGGAGGGACCTTGGCAAGCGCCACTATTTGCGACCGCCGGCCAACCGGGCCGCATCGGGATGGGCGCGCAGACGGGACATGGCGAAAACGCCCAGGAACGGTCCCACAGCCAGCACGGCGAACGCCACATGCCAGCCATAAGCCGCCGCCAGGGGCGGCACCAGATGCACTGTGAACAGGGTCAGAAGAAAGCCGACGCAGGTTTGCACCGTCAACATGGTGCCCACGAATTCAGGCGGCGACAGCTCCGCGATCGAGGCCGAGAATTGCGCCGAGTCCGCCACGATGGTCACGCCCCAGATCACCGCGACAAAGCTCAACAGCCAAGGCGGCGCGCCGAACAGAAAACCCATGACCAGGGCGCAGCAGCCCGAGGCCAGCATGGCCCCCATGGTCAAGGTGGTACGGCCGTACCGGTCCGCGATGGCACCGCCCAAAAGGCAGCCCATGGCGCCGCCCAGTCCCATGGCGGCAAATGTCGCCAGGCGCGACCACCAGGCCGCGTCATCGGCGCCCATGACCTCCCGGAACGAGGCATCGAGGAAAACCACCAGCCAGGCCCACATGGCATACAATTCCCACATATGGCCCAGATAGCCGAAATTGGCCCAGCGCAGGGCGGGCTGGCGAAAGGCCTGCAATGCGGCGCCCGGTGTAAAGGGTGGCGCCGGTGCGATCTTTGGTCCCAGCTGCACCAAATTGACCAGTAGCGCCGCCAGCAGGGCCAAGACCGAAGCCACCAAAATCGTGAAATGCCAGTCCACGCCGCCGAAGGCATTGAACAGATGCGGCGCGGCCGAACCCAGGGTCAAGGCGCCGACCAGAAGGCCGATCAGCAGGCCCATGTCGGCACGGGACCAACTGACCGCCATTTTCATGCCCACGGGATAGATCCCCGCCATGCACATGCCGGTAACAAATCGGAACACAATGACCATGTCGGAGGTCGGTTCGACCACCAGCAGCATGCCGTTCGCCAAAGCTCCGACCAGCGCCGAGACCATGAAGAACCGCCGCAGATCCAATCGATCCGCCAGACTGAACAAAGCCGAAATCAATGTGCCGACGACAAAGCCGATTTGCACCGCCGACGTCATCATGGAGGCCCGGCGCGGCGAAAGGCCATATTCGGCGATCAACGACGGCACCACGGCGGAGGCGGAAAACCAAAGCCCCAGCGCGGCGACCGTGCAAAACGCCAGCAACGCCAGCGACCGAACTCTCGTGCCGTCAGCTTCTCCCGAAGTCATTCAGCCGCTCCCCCAAACAAGTCTCTCCGACGGCCATGAAATCGTGCTAGGAACGGCGTAGATGACAAGAACCATAACCTTATCGGCAAAGCGCGGGGCTGACTATGACTAGTCTATTGACCATTGTCCTGGTCATCGCAATGGCGGCCGTGCTGGGTGTCCTGCTGATGGGTGTTTACAGCATGGGGCGGGGCGGGGAATTTAACCGCAAATACGGCAATCTTCTGATGCGCTGGCGGATTATCCTGCAGCTGGTGGCCGTTGGTATCATGGTGCTGATTTTCTACATTAATCAGGGTTAGGCGGGTCCCTCATGGTCAAACTGACGAAAATTTACACCCGGGGCGGCGACGGCGGTCAAACCTCGCTGTCCGATGGCAGCCGCGTGGCCAAGGATGATCTGCGTGTGGCCGCTTATGGCGACGTCGACGAATTGAATGCGGTCGTCGGCCTGGCCCGCCTGCACGCGGACGGCGACGTGGACGAGATGCTGTCCCGCATTCAAAACGACCTCTTCGACCTGGGCGCCGATCTGGCCACGCCTATCGTAGCTGATCCGAAGTACCCGCCGTTGCGTATGGTCGATGCCCAAGTGGACCGTCTGGAGGGGGAGATCGACAAGCTGGGCGAGGCTCTGGCGGCCTTGAACTCCTTCGTGCTGCCCGGCGGCAGCACCCTGGCGGCACACCTGCACATGGCCCGCACGGTGGCGCGCCGCGCGGAACGTCAGGCCACGGCGCTGGCCCGGGAGGCGGAGATCAACCCAGCCGCATTACGTTATCTCAACCGCCTGTCCGATCACTTCTTTCAACTGGCCCGGCACGCCAATAACGACGGCGCCGGGGATGTCCTCTGGGTGCCGGGCGCCAATCGATAGGACGGCAGCAATCAACTCTTGCCTTTCCCGGTGCGACGGCTTATCTCCCGCACCATGAAAACGTTGAGCAACATGCAAAGTCTGCGACGCCGCCGCACCTAACGGGCGGGCGGTCAACTTTTTCTAGTCTCTGAACAATAAGACTTTACCCCCGCCGCCAGGCTTCGGCGGGGTGTGCTTTTGCGTGTTTGTCCCGTCGCTGGCGGCATTTATCATGCGAAAGGACAAGACAATGCACACATCACTTATGGAAATCACAGCCAGGCCGGCGACGGTTTTTGTCAAGGGCAGCGGCGCTTGGCTGTATGACAGCGACGGCAAGGCCTATCTGGATTTCATTCAGGGCTGGGCGGTCAACTGCCTGGGCCATAGCCCGGACCCCCTGGTCGCCGCCATCACCGAACAGGCCGGCAAGCTGATCAACCCATCGCCCGCGTTCTATAACCAACCCATGCTGGATCTGGCCGCAGCCCTGACGGCGGGGGCGGGGCTGGAACGGATATTCTTCGCCAACAGCGGGGCCGAGGCCAACGAGGGCGCCATCAAGCTGGCCCGGAAATGGGGCAGCCTGCATCGTGATGGAGCCTACGAGATCATCACCATGGCGCAGGGCTTCCATGGCCGCACGTTGGCGACCATGGCGGCCTCGGGCAAGGACGGCTGGGATCAACTGTTTGAACCCAAGGTGCCCGGGTTCCCGAAAGTGCCCTTCAGCGATCTGGCCGCCGTGGAGGCGGCCATCAACGGAAACACCGCCGCCGTCATGCTGGAGCCGGTGCAGGGTGAGGCCGGGGTGATCGACGGAAGCGACGATTACCTGCTGGGTTTGCGCGCCTTGACCGAGGCTCATGGCATCCTGCTGATCGCCGACGAAATCCAGACGGGCATGGGCCGTACGGGCAAAATGTTCGCCTGCGCGCATACGGGCATCACGCCTGACATCATGACCCTGGGCAAGGGGCTGGGCGGCGGCGTGCCCCTGGCGGCCCTGCTGGCACGGGAAGACGTCTGCTGTTTCGAGCACGGCGATCAGGGCGGGACCTTCAATGGCAATCCGTTGATGACCGCCGCCGGTCTGGCGGTCTGGAAAGAGCTTTCAAAACCGGGATTCCTCGAAGACGTCGTTACCGCCGGTGAACATCTTACCAAGGGCTTGGAGACCTTTTCGGCCAACCATGGTTTTGGCGCCGTGCGCGGCAGGGGGTTATTGCGGGCATTGGATCTGAAGGAAGCCATCGCCGGCGACATCGCGGCCCGAGCCATGGAAGCGGGACTGCTGCTGAACGCCCCGCGGCCCGATAGCCTGAGGTTCATGCCGGCCCTGAATGTCAGCCATGAAGAAATAGGCCAAATGCTGGGTATTCTTGACCGCGTGGTCGATTAGTCGGTCGTGGCGGCCGTCGTCTCCAACCGGGTCGCGATTTTTTCCAGCCGGTCCAGGACGGCGTCCGCCGCGCCGCCGTCGGTATCTACCGCCGCGGGTTTGACCAACATACCGACCGAGAGGATCTGCATCATCTGGTCCACGGTTTCGTCCAGATCGGCCCGATCGGGGCGCATGCGCAAGGTGCGGGCGCCATATTCCAGGCCACCGTAGAAAATATCCCGCATGACCGAGAGCGGAACGTCAGTGCGGATATCGCCCCTGTTGATGCCATCGCGGATGACCTGATCGAAGACTTCCACATAGGTGCGGTTTAGCTGATAACCCTCGGTCTGGCGATATTCGTCCGAAGCTTTGAAGGGCATCATGGCCGTGCTCAACATAGGCCATTCGGCGGCGACCCGTTCCACATGGTGGCGGGCCAGAAACGCCAGGCGCGACTTGGTGTCAGGCAATGACTTGATGCCCTCGGCCGCATCGTGGGTCAGGCGGTCGTAGAATTCGGTAGCGACCGCCAGCAGCAGCGCGTTCTTGTTTTCGAAATAGAGATAGACCGTGCCCTCGGCGACGCCGGCCCGTTTCGCGATCTCGGCGATCTTGGCCTTGTCGAAACCATTTTTCCCGAACACCGCGCGGGCGGCGGCGATGATCGCCTGTTCTTTCTCCTCGACCCGCTGGCGCCGGGTCTGCGGGCGCGAAGGTCTGACGGCCTTGTTCAAAGTCCCATTTCCCGTACCGCCAGATCCCGCATGATCTCTTCCGAACCGCCGCCGATGGCCATGACCTTGACCTCCCGATAGGTGCGCTCCACCGAGTTGCCGCGCAGATAACCCGCCCCGCCCAGGATCTGCATGGCTTCCGAGGCGCAGAATTCAAGGGTCTTGGTACCCAGAAACTTGCTCTTGGCGATTTCGGCTACGGGCATCTCGCCCTCATTGGCCTGCCAGCAGATCTGGTTCACATAGGCCTCCAAAGCATCGATCTTGGCGGACATGTCGGCGATCTTGTGGCGGATCACCTGATGCTTGATCAGCGGTTGGCCGAAGGTTTGCCGCTCCTGGGCCCAGGCGACGCTTTCATCCAGGCAGTGTTTTGACATGCCCAGCACCTGGGCGGTCATGCCAAGGCGTTCCATGTTGAAATTGTTCATGATGGCCATGAAGCCCCGGCCCTCTTCACCCAGCATGTTTTCCGCCGGCACCCGGCAGTCGTCGAAATACAAGGTTGCCGTATCGGAAGCCCACCAGCCCATCTTGCGCTCGATCGCCGTACGGCTGAAACCCGGCGTGTCGGCCGGCACCAGAAACAGCGAAATGCCCTTCAGGCCATTGTCGCTCGTACGGGCGCCGACCACGAAGTAATCGGACTTCATACCGCCGGTGATGAAGGTCTTTGAGCCGTTCAGGACAAAGTGATTGCCGTCGCGCTTGGCGTTGGTTTTCAAATTCGCCACGTCCGAGCCACCCGAGGGTTCAGTTATGGCCAGGCTGGACCCCATGCGGCCCGAAACCACCTCGGGCAGGATTTTCTGTTTCCATTCCTCGGACGCGAAAAGCTGGATCGGCGCGATGGATATGGAGCGGCCGCCCACGGCGGCAAAGGCGCTGCCGGCCGCCGCCCGGCCGAACTCCTCCGCGCCCGCGGCACGCATAAAACAATCATCGAAGCCCAGGCCGCCGTATTGTTCCTCGATTCCAAAACCGAAGATGCCCAAGGCGCCGATCTTTTCGTGCATTTCCCAGGGGATCTCGCCAGCCTCGTCCCAGTCGTCCGTGTGGGGTTTGACCTCGGCTTCGAGGAAGCGGCGCACGGTGTCCCGGTAGGCCCGGCGTTCTTCATTTTCAAAGGGATTCTGCATCTCAAGCACTCCACTGTTCCGGCTCGGAAATGAAAATGAACTTGACCCAGTATATATGAATATGCTTCATTTACAAGGCTGTTCAAGGGAGGCGCGTGATGCAGGGCCTGATGATGGACGTACCGCTGCTGGTATCGTCGATGATTGACTACGCGGCGGAATGTCATGGCGACCGGGAAGTGGTCAGCCGGGAACTGGACGGCGAAATTCACCGCTATAGCTATCGCGACGCCCATCTGCGCACAAAAAAACTGGCCCAGGCCATGGAGCGCCTCGGGCTGGGACAGGGCGAACGGGTCGGTGTGCTGGCCTGGAATACCCGCCAGTATTTCGAGATGTTTTATGGCGTCCCCGGTATGGGCGGTGTGCTGCACACCATCAACCCGCGCCTGTTCCACGAGCAACTGGTCTATATCGCCAATCATGCGGAAGACACCTGGCTGGCCTTTGATGCCGCCTGCGCCGAACTGGTCCGGGCCATGGCGCCGGAACTGACCACGGTACGCGGCTATATCTTCTTCGGCGGGCGGGACGAATTGCCCGATGACCTGAACCTCTCCCGCATCGAGTTCTACGAGGAACTGCTGGCGGCCGAATACGGCGCCTACGAATGGCCCGAATTCGATGAGCGCCGCGCTTCCACCATCTGCTACACCTCCGGCACTACGGGTCACCCCAAGGGTGTCGTCTACAGCCACCGGTCCATGACCCTGACATCCTTCATGGCCATGGCCGGCGATAACGTGGCCGGCTTTCGGGCCGGCATCGGCGAGGTTTTCATGCCCATGGCGCCGCTGTTTCACGGCAACGGCTGGATGTGTCCATTTACGGCCCCCATGATGGGTTACAAGTTGGTGCTGCCGGGCCGGGAGTACGAACCGGACAAACTTTACGAGCTGATGGAAGATGAAGGCGTCACCTTGTGTTTTGGCGTGCCGACCATCTGGATGATCCTGCTGAATTATTTGCAGCAGCAGAACCTGACCTTCAGCCACCTGCGGGCCACGGTGATGAGCGGCTCCAAACCGCCGCGGGCGTTGCAGGAAAGCCTGCTGAAGGATCATGGCGTGGAACCCATGCAGGGCTGGGGCATGACGGAAGCGTTATCGTCGACCAAATTCTCCCCCGTCGCCCAGCCGGAAGACCGCAGCGATGACGAGAAGCTGGAGATCTATCAATACGGCGGCCGGCGGGCCTTCGGCTCCAAATTCAAACTTATCGATGATGATGGCAATGAGCTGCCCAAGGACGGTGTTGCCCAAGGCCATCTGCTGGTGCGGGGACCAACCGTGGCGTCGGGTTATATGAAGCAGAACGTGGGCATGTCCGGCCAGACCGGCGTGGTGGACGGCTGGCTGCATACCGGCGATGTGGCGGTCCTGCATCCCGAAGGTTATGTGGAACTGGCGGATCGTTCCAAGGACGTGATCAAATCGGGCGGCGAGTGGATCAGCTCGGTCGAGTTGGAAAACGCCGCCATGGGGCACGCCGAAATCGCCGAAGCCGCCGTTATCGCCGTGGAGCACCCCAAATGGCAGGAGCGGCCCCTGCTGATCGTCACGCGCATGCCCGGCAGCACCATTACGGGCGATCAGATCCTGGATTATCTGCGGGACAAGGTCGCCAGCTGGTGGCTGCCCGACGCCGTGGAGTTCCTGGACGAGCTGCCCCATACGGGCACCGGCAAGATCTACAAATTAAAACTGCGTGAGGCCTTCGCCGACTACACACTGGCGGAGTAATGAAATGGTGTTCAGACATCACGATAATCCAAATGAAATAACGGCGGCTCTGTTCGCGCCGCCGCTCTGGATTACCGGGTCAAGCCCGGCAATGACAGGAAATGCCGAATGCGACACAACGCCGTCATGCCCGGACTTGATCCGGGCACCCAGGGCCAAGGGCCGAAGCCTTGGATCGTCACGTCGCCGCGCCGATCGAAGTGGAAAAGGACACATAGGACATGACTGAAAAGACCATCCGCATTGGCGGCGCCAGCGGCTACTGGGGCGACAGCGCCATGGCCACGCCGCAGTTTCTGGCTTCGGGCGGCATCAATTATCTGGTCTATGACTATCTCGCCGAGATCACCATGTCCATCATGGCCCGGGCCCGGGCCAAGGATCCCAACCAGGGTTATGCCCGTGATTTTGTCTCGGTCGTGTTGAAGCAGAATCTGGCGGAGATCGCCAAGCAGGGCGTCAAGGTCATTTCCAACGCCGGCGGCGTCAATCCCCGCTCTTGTGGCGAGGCGGCGCGCGCCCTGATTGCTGAACAAGGCCTGGACCTGAAGGTGGCGGTGATCCTGGGCGACGATCTGCTGGAGCAAAAGGATCAGCTTAAGGCAACCGAGATGTACACGGGCGAAAGCCTGCCCGATCCCGCCCGCATGGCCAGCATCAACGTCTATCTGGGGGCCTTCCCCATCGCCCAGGCCCTGGACGCGGGCGCCGACATCGTCATCACCGGCCGCTCGGTCGACAGCGCGGTGACCCTGGGCGCCTGTATTCATGAATTCGGCTGGGCGGCGGACGAATGGGACAAGCTGTCGGGCGGCACCCTGGCGGGCCATCTGCTGGAATGCGGACCGCAGGCCACGGGCGGCAATTTCACGGACTGGCATCTGGTGGTCGATAGCATCGATACCATCGGCTATCCCATTGGCGAGGTCCGTGCCGACGGCAGTTTTGATCTGGTCAAGCCGGCGGGCACCGGGGGCACGGTCAGCGTCGGCACGGTGTCCGAGCAGATGATCTATGAAATCGGCGACCCGCAGGCCTATATCGTGCCCGACGTGGTCTGTGATTTCTCCGGCGTCAAAATATCGCAAACCGATAAAGATCGCGTGCATGTGGCGGGCGCCCGTGGGTATCCGGCGACAGACAGCTACAAGGTCTCGGCCACTTACGGCGACGGTTGGCGCGGCGGCACATTGATGAGCTTCTATGGCGTCAATGCGGACAAAAAAGCCGAAGGGTTCGCCGCCGGCGCCTTCAAACGGGCGCGCGCCGCGCTGCGGGCTTCGAACCTGGGCGATTTCACCGAGACCAGCGTCGAGGTTCTGGGTTCGGAAAGCCAGTTCGGCGAGCACAAGCGGATCAACGGCGCCCGCGAGGTGGTGTTGAAATTCGCCGCCAAGCATCCGGAACAGGCCGGCATAGGCACGCTGTTGAAGGAAGCCACGGGCCTGGGTCTGGCGACGCCGCCCGGTCTGTCCGGCTTCTCCGGCGGGCGGGCCAAGCCGTCACCGGTCGTCCGCCTGTTTTCATTCTTGATACCGAAGGACGAGCTTTCCGTACAGATCGACTTCGGCGACCGGGATATTGCCTACCAGCCCGCGGCAACGGAAACGTTCGCCGAGGATATGATTTCGAAACCGGAACCACCGCTGTCCCCGGCCAATGATGACGATATGGTCGAAGTACCCCTGATCGATCTGGCCTGGGGCCGCAGCGGCGACAAGGGCAACAAGGCCAACGTGGGCATCATCGCCCGCAAAGCCGAATACCTGCCCTACATCTGGGCCGCCCTGGGTCCGGACGTGGTATCGGGGCGTTTCTCCCACTTCCTGGAGGGCGATACCGAACGCTTCCTGATGCCAGGGCCCCATGCCATCAATTTCCTGATGCATGATGTGCTGGGCGGCGGCGGCGTGGCCAGTCTGCGCAATGATCCCCAGGGCAAGGGCTATGCACAGATCCTGCTGGACCATCCCATTTCAATTCCTAAAAGCATGGCGGAGAGCCTGACGTGAGTGTTTTTGCTTCGAAATTGAGTACCAACGCGGATATTTTTGCCGCCAATCGTCAGGACATGCTGGCGCTGCTGGATGACTACCAGGAGATCAGAAGCCGGGCCGAGGCCCTGTCGGAGAAACGCCGCGCTCGGTTCGAGGAACGCGGCCAGCTGACACCGCGGGAGCGGCTGTTGCGCCTGCTGGATCCCGGCATGCCGTATCTGGAGCTTTACGGCCTGGCCAACTATGCGGTCGATACCGAGGACCGCTCGAAATCCATCCCCGGCGCCTCCGCCCTGTCCGGCATCGGCTTTGTCAGCGGCATTCGCTGTCTGGTCTATGTGGACGACAGCGGCATCAATGCCGGGGCCTCGACACAAATGTCCGGCGAGAAAATCCGGGCCTCCCTGGACATGGCCATTCAACACAAGCTGCCCTTCGTGCATCTGGTGGAAAGCGCCGGCGCCAACCTGATGCAGTACCAGGTGGAAAGCTGGGCCCGGGGCGGCGGTATCTTCTACCGCCTGGCGCTGTTAAGCGCCGCCGGCATCCCTACCTTTACCGTGCTGCACGGCCCCGCCACCGCCGGCGGCGCCTATATGCCGGGGATGAGCGACTATGTCATTTCCATTCGCGGCCGGGGCCGGGCCTCACTGGGCGGGGCCGCCCTGACCCGTGCCGCGACCGGTGAAATATCCGACGAAGAAGATCTTGCCGGCACCGACATGCACGCCACTATTTCGGGCCTGGTGGAGTACACGGCGGAGGATGATGCCCATGGGCTGTTGATCTGCCGCAGCCTGATCAAAAAGCTGGACTGGAACAAGGGTTGCCCGGCGCCGAAGCCGAAAGCCTTCAGCGAACCCCGAAGCGATCCGGATGAAATTGCCGGCCTGGTCCCCATTGACTACCGCAAGCCTTACGATGTGCGGGAGCTTGTGGCGCGGTTTGTTGATGGCTCGGAGTTCGAGGATTTCAAACCGCGCTATGGCGTTTCCACCGTTTGTCTGCAGGCCAGTATCTATGGCAACGCCTGCGGCATCATTGGCAACAACGGACCGATCGATCCCGCCGGCGCCACCAAGGGCGGGCAGTTCTTCCAATTGTGCGATCAGGCCAATATTCCGATCATCTACCTGAACAACACCACCGGCTACATGGTGGGCAAGGAGTATGAACACGGCGGCATGGTCAAGCATGGCTCCAAGATGATCCAGGCCACGTCCAACGTCTCGGTGCCCAAGATCACGCTCTACATCGGCGCCTCGTTTGGCGCCGGCAATTACGGCATGGGTGGCTTAGGCTATGAGCCGGATTTCCTGTTCACATGGCCCAATGCCCTGACCGGCGTCATGGGCGGCGAACAGGCGGCGTCGACCATGGACCAGGTGGCCCGGGTCTCGGCCGAACGCCGGGGCCAGGAGGTGGACGAGGCCGCCTTGCAGGCCCAGAAGCAAAGTCTGATCGACCATTTCGACAAACAGTCAGATGCCTTCTACACATCCGGCCGCATGCTGGATCAAGGCATGATCGATCCCCGCGACACCCGTCGGGTCCTGGGCTTTGCCCTGGAGACCTGTTGGGAAGCCCGCAATCGGCAGACCAATCCCAACAGCTTTGGCGTCGCCCGCCTGTAAAATCGGAGAACCTGAAATGAGCACGTTACCGAAAACTGAAAACATCCTGCTGGAGGAAGACCACGCCTGGCTGACCATCTGGTTCAACCGGCCGGACAACCGCAACGCCTTGTCAAAGGAGCTGACTACGGAACTGAAGGCCGTGCTGAACGCGATCCGCGATGACCGCTCCATTCGCGGCATCACCTTGCGTGGCAAGGGCGGTGTATTCTGCGCCGGTGGCGATCTGAAGGGTTTCAAGAACAACTACCAAGGTGGCAGCCAGACGGTGGATGACATCGCCGCATCCTCCCGCCAGGGGGGCGAGATGTTCGACCTGATCAACGAGATGCCCCAGTTCGTATTGATCCTGGTGGAAGGCGCCGCCATGGCCGGCGGCCTGGGCATGGTCTGCTGCGCCGATGCGGTGGGCGTCACCAGGGACGCCAAGTTCGCCATGACCGAAACCGCCATCGGCATACCACCCGCCCAGATCGCGCCGTTCGTGGTGCAGCGTCTGGGCCTGCGGACCGCGAGGCGTCTTATGGTCACGGCGCATCGTTTCGATGGCGAGGAGGCCGGCCAGCTGGGCCTGGCCGACTATGTGGTCGATGATGCCGCCGGGCTGGATGAGATCGAGGCCAACATGAAAAGCCAGGTCAGACGCTGCGCCCCCGGCGCCAACGCCGTGACCAAGGCCATCGTTCTGGCGACGCGGCATCTGGATCGTAACGGCCAGCTGGATTTCGCCGCCAAGGGCTTCGCCGAATGCATGTTGAGCGACGAAGGCCGCGAAGGCGTGGCCTCGTTCATTGAAAAACGTAAACCAATCTGGGCCGAGAAATAGTTTGATGCGAACGTTCGAGAGTATCCTGGTCGCCAATCGTGGCGAAATCGCCGTGCGGGTCATGTCCACCGCGCAATCCCTGGGCTATCGCGCCATCGCGGTTTATTCCGAGGCGGACGCTCAGGCCCCCCATGTGCAAATGGCCGATGACGCGGTGCTGATCGGCCCAGCCCCGGTGGGCGAGTCCTATCTGGATATGGCGCGGATTCTGAAGGCCGCGAAAGCTTCCGGCGCCCAGGCGATCCATCCCGGCTATGGCTTTCTGGCCGAGAATGCCTCTTTTGCCCAGGCCTGCGAGGATGCCGGTTTGGTATTCATTGGGCCCGGCGTCGAGGCCATTGACCTGATGGGCAATAAGGCCGCCGCCAAACGGCGCATGATCGACGCCGATGTGCCCTGCGTGCCTGGTTATGAGGGCGACGATCAGTCGGACGAGGCGATGATCAGGGAGGCGAACAACATCGGCTTCCCCCTGATGGTCAAGGCCGCCGCGGGTGGCGGTGGCCGGGGCATGCGTCTGGTGGAGCAATCCGGCGACGTTGCCGATGCCCTCGCCGCCGCGCGTTCGGAGGCCTTGAATGCCTTTGGCTCGGACGAGTTGATCCTGGAACGGGCCATCATCCGGCCCCGTCATGTGGAGGTGCAGGTCTTCGCCGACAGCCATGGCAATGTCATCCACCTGGGCGAGCGTGATTGTTCGGTCCAGCGCCGCCACCAAAAAGTGGTCGAGGAAGCGCCCTGCCCGGTGATGACCCCGGATCTGCGCGCCCGCATGGGTGCGGCGGCGGTGGAAGCGGCGCGCAGCATTGCCTATCGCGGTGCCGGCACGGTGGAATTCCTGCTCGACGGCAACGGCGAATTCTATTTCCTGGAAATGAATACCCGCCTGCAAGTGGAGCATCCGGTAACGGAGCTGATCACCGGTCTGGACCTTGTCGCTCTGCAAATTCAGGTGGCCGAGGGCCGGGAGCTTGGTTTGAACCAGGACGACATCACCCTGAACGGCCATGCGATCGAGGTGCGCTTATATGCGGAAGACCCGGCCCAGGACTTTCTGCCCGTCACCGGCGCCATAGATCTGTGGCGGCCGGCGTTGGGCGAGGGCGTGCGTATCGATGCGGGTATTGCCACGGGGTTGGAGGTGTCGCCGTTTTACGATCCCATGCTGGCGAAAGTCATGGCCTGGGGCGAGACCCGCGAGATTGCCCGCCACCGCCTGATCAACGCCCTCAAGGATACGGCGCTGTTCGGCTCCACCACCAACAGAAGCTTCCTGATCGACATCCTGCAGCGGGAACGTTTCGCCAAGGGCGAGGCCACCACGGCTTTCATCGGTGAAGAATTCGATGAAGACGATCTGGCGGTTCCGGCACCCACCCTGCACCAAGGGGCCATGGCGGCCGTGGTGCAGTATACAGTGGAGCGCCAGGCCGCGTTCGACAACAGCCTGAATGTCAGCCCGGCCCTGATGGACTGGTCCAGTGCCGGGCATTTGGGCACGCGCTATGTTTATGCCGCCGGTGAAGACGAGATGGATGTGGTGGTCACGCCGCAGGGAAACGACGCTTATACGGTACGCTCGGGTGATGACGAGGTTGCGGTCACGGTAATTGAACGTGCCGATCACGTGGCCCGCCTGACCGTGGACGGCCGCCGCCACTCAGTGTTGTATTCCGCGCCCGCGGCCGGCGTGCTGGATTTATCCATTGACGGTCGTGGTCTGCATTTCCGCAACCGCATCGCTTTCGCCGCCGGCGCCGAGGATACGGCGGGCGGCGGCCGCGTGGTCGCTCCCATGCATGGCAACCTGCTGGAGGTGTTCGTCAAGCCGGGCGACGAAGTGGCAATCGGCACCCGACTGGCGGTGCTGGAAGCGATGAAGATGCAACACGATATTCTGGCCGAGATCGACGGCACCGTCGCGGAAGTCCCCGCCACCGCCGGCACCCAGGTCGCCGCGGATGATCTGCTGGTTGAGATAGAGGCCGCGTAGATGATGAGCCGGAGCGGTACGGCTGCGACCCTCGTCACTCCCGCGAAAGCGGGAGTCCATATTTGCTATGGATTCCCGCTTTCGCGGGAATGACACGCAATTGGATTAAGGAGATAAACCATGGATAGCCGAATTTGCGACATGCTGGGTATTGAATTCCCCCTGGTCGCCTTTACCCATTGCCGGGATGTTGTGGTCGAGGTCAGCAAGGCCGGCGGCTTCGGCGTCCTGGGTGCCGCATCCATGTCACCGGAACAGCTGGAGGTGGAGCTGAGCTGGATCGATGAACATATCGACGGCATGCCCTATGGCGTCGATCTGATCGTGCCCAACAAATTCGTCGGCAAGGGGGAAACGCCCAGCCCGGAAGAGCTGCTGGCCATGCTGCCGCCGGAACATCGAAAATTCGCCGACGGCATTTTGGCCGCCAACGGTATCGAACCCGGAGCGCCGGACCAGGCGTTTCTGCGGCAACGGATCAGCCTGTCAAAAAACCTCGCCCTAGAAGGCGCCAAGGCGCATATGGATGTGGCTTTCTCCCATCCCATCAAGCTGATCGCCAACGCCCTGGGCGTGCCTCCGCGAGAGATGCTGGCACGCGGCCGCGCGGACGGTGTCGCCGTCGCCGCCCTGGTGGGCGCCAAGTCCCATGCCATCAACCAGGTGCAGGCCGGCGTCGATATCCTGGTGGTGGCGGGCGGTGAAGCCGGCGGCCATTGCGGCGGGGTCTCGACAATGGTGCTGGTGCCGGAAATCCACGAGGCCATCCAAGCCGTGGGCGACACACCCATATTGGCCGCGGGCGGCATCGTCACCGGCCGGCAGATGGCCGCCTGCATGGCCATGGGCGCATCCGGTGTGTGGACCGGCTCGGTCTGGCTGACCACGACGGAGGCCGAGACGGCGCCGGTGGTGAAGGAAAAGATGCTGGCGGCGTCGTCTTCGGACACCGTGCGTTCGCGCAGCCGCACCGGTAAGCATTCCCGCCAGCTCCGCTCTCCCTGGACGGATGCCTGGGAGCAGGAGGGCGCGCCCGATCCCCTGGCCATGCCCCTGCAAGGGATGATTTCCGAACCGGCCCTGGATAAGATCCATAAGCTGTCCGAGGGCGGCCACAAGGGCGCCCAGGATCTGGCGACCTATTGGGTCGGACAAGGGGTGGGCCTGATGAACGCCAGCCAATCCGTGCGCAATGTGGTCTATGGTTTCAAGGAAGATTTCGCGAACGCCTATGAGCGGCTGTCGAAAGCCATCGGCGCCTAACGAAGGAGACAAAGTCATGGATAGCCGCATATGCGACATGCTGGGGATTGAGTTCCCCCTGGTTGCCTTCAGCCATTGCCGCGACGTGGTGGTGGAGGTCAGCAAGGCGGGCGGTTTCGGTGTTTTCGGCGCCGCGACCATCACGCCGGAACAGCTTGAGATAGAATTGAGCTGGATCGATGAGCATATCGACGGCAAGCCCTATGGCGTTGATCTGATCCTGCCCAACAAATACGAAGGCAAGGGAGAACAGAAATCACCGGATGAAGTCCTGGCCATGCTGCCGGTGGAGCATATTGATTTCGTAAACGGTATATTGGAGGCCCATGGCGTCTCCTCCGATGACGTAGATGACGCGGCCCGGCGCGACAGCATGGGTTTCGCCAATAATCTGAGTATCGAAGGCGCCCTGGGACATCTGGATGTGGCTTTCGCCCACCCTATCAAGCTGATCGCCAATGCCCTGGGCGTGCCGCCAAAGGAGATGTTGGCCCGCGGCCGTCAGAACGGCGTCGCCGTCGCCGCCCTGGTCGGCGCGAAGTCCCACGCCCTCAACCAGGTGCAGGCCGGCGTGGATATCCTGGTGGTGGCGGGTGGCGAGGCGGGCGGCCATTGCGGCAGCGTTTCCACCATGGTGCTGGTGCCTGAAATTCATGCGGCGATCCAGGATCATGGCGATACCCCCATATTGGCCGCGGGCGGCATTGTCACGGGCCGCCAGATGGCCGCCTGCATGGCCATGGGTGCTTCCGGCGTCTGGACCGGTTCGGTCTGGCTGACCACGGCGGAGGGGGAGACCAACCCCGTGGTGAAGGAAAAAATGCTGGCCGCCTCTTCCTCAGATACGGTCCGATCCCGCAGCCGTACCGGAAAATATACCCGGCAGCTGCGCTCCCCCTGGACGGATGCCTGGCAGCGTGCGGATGCGCCGGACCCTCTGCCCTTGCCCCTGCAGCGGATGATCGCCCATCCGGCCCTGATGAAGGTGGATAAACTGTCACAAAGTGGCCACAAGGGCGCCCAGGACCTGGCCACCTATTATGTCGGCCAGGGCGTTGGCCTGATGAATGCCAGCCAATCGGCGCGCGGCGTGGTTTATGATTTCAAGGAAGATTTCGCAAACGCCTATGAGCGGTTGTCCAAAGCCATCGGCGCATAACCAAATAGGGAGAGACCCATGCTGCAACAAGCCATCGATTTCCAGACGGAATGCGACGCGCTGTACGAATTGCTCAAATCTTTGAGCGACGAGGATTTCGAGCGCGAAACCCTGTTCAAGGGCTGGACCATCAACACGGTCCTGCAACATCTGCATTATTTCAACTACGCCGCCCATATTTCCCTGGACGACGAGGACGCCATTCTGAAACTGCTGGGCGACTTGCGCACGGCAGCCGAAGCCGGCGTGGACATGATGGCCCATACGGACAAAGAACTGGACGGCATCAAAGGCCGCGCCCTGTTGGCGCTGTGGCACGACTATTACACCAACATGGTCCCGGACTACGAGGGCGTTGATCCCAAGAAGCGCCTGAAATGGGCCGGCCCCGATATGAGCGTGCTGTCATCGATCACCGCGCGGCTGATGGAAACCTGGTCCCATGCCCAGGCCGTCTATGACCTGCTTGGCGTGGTCCGCCAGGACGGTGATCACATAAAAAATGTCGTGGTAATCGGCAACAATACTTTCGGCTGGACCTTCGTGAACCGTGGCGAAGATGTGCCCGAGGACAAGCCGTTCCTAAAGTTGACCGCCCCATCGGGCAAGGTTTGGGAGCTTAATGAACCCTCGGATAGCAACTATATCGAAGGGGCGGCGACCGAGTTCGGCCAGGTGGTGACCCAGTGCCGCAATATCGGCGATACGAAACTGAACGTGGTGGGCGAAACGGCGACCAAATGGATGGCAGTGGCGCAATGTTTCGCCGGACCGCCGCGCACACCGCCGGCGACCGGCGTGAGGCATATACAGACCTGAGCGGACCCGAGCAGGAGAACAATCATGATTACGAAGAAAATCAGTCATTTCGGCGTATTGGTGCACGATGCCGACGCGGCCACGAAATTGTGGACGGAATCATTCGGCCTGACCAAATTCGATGACCGCCGGATCGAAGTTGAAGGTATCCGCAGCGTCTTTGTTTCCGTCGGCGGCACCTGGGATGAGATGGTCATCGAGATCATGGAACCCCTGGACAAAGCCAACATGGACAATGCCCTCTCGAAACGTCTGGCCTCGGTCGGGGAAGGCTTCTATCACGTCTGCCTGGAAGTCGATGACGTGGAAGGCAGCGGCAAGGAGCTGGAAGCGGCGGGCATGACCGTGCTGATGCGCGATCCCACGGAACCGGGCGCCTCGGCCCGCTGGCTGGTGCATCCGAAGGATGCCAATGGCGTCATGGTCGAGTCCGTCAAACGTTCATGACGGCCAGCCTGTTTGATCTATCGGGCCGGGTGGCGCTGATCACCGGCTCCACCCAGGGCCTGGGCGAGGCGACGGCGCGGGTTTTGGCGGAACATGGCGCCCATGTGATCATCTCCTCCCGCAAGCAGGAGGCCTGTGACCGGGTCGCCGCGACTTTGCGTGACGACGGCTTCGATGCCGAAGGGCTGGCCTGCAATATCGGCCACCAAGAGGCAATAGATGCCGCTTACGAACATATCGGCAAAACCCACGGGCGCCTGGATATCCTTGTGAACAACGCCGTTCTCAGCCCCTGGCGCACGATCGAGGATACGGACCGGCCGTTGATGTTGAAGGCCTTGGAAACCAATGTCGCGGGCTATTGGTACATGGCCATGGGCGCCGTCACGTTGATGAAGGCACAGGGGGGCGGATCGATCATCAATATCTCCTCCATCGCCGCGCGGCGTCCCACGATCAATCTGGCGCTTTATTCCACTTTCAAGAATGCCCTGGACGGTATGACGAAATCCTTCGCCCTGGAATTCGGCGGCGACGGTATCCGCGTCAACACCATCCTGCCTGGTTTGTTCCATACCACCCTGGCGGATGCCTTCACCCCCGATCAAAAACGCGAGGCGGAGGAAAAAACCCCCTTGGGTCGTTTGGGCATCCCGGCGGAAATCGGCCATGCGGTGCTGTTTCTGGCCTCCGATGCCGCCAGCTATATCACGGGCACCTCCCTGGTGGTCGACGGCGGCCGGGTGATTTCAAACTAGTGGCGGCCGTCATGGTGGTGCCCGGCTGGCCCAGGCGTCCCGCGACGTTGCTCTCTCACCAAGTATCAATATTATTGAAAGGCAAAATCGGACTAAATCCAGGCCGGGCAGCGGTAATATTGGAAAAAGGCAATCAATACATTTCATAAAAACAGTAAAAATGCTGCCTTATGTGAAATTACCATTGCTAACGGAAGGTTTGTTTACCTACTATTCATAGTGATTCGAATAATGTTTCCGTAGCTCAATCAATATTTGGACTGTCCGTGCCGCGAACTTTCGCAATATTGCCCAACACATTGCCCACCACCGCATTGGCTATGTTCCGATGATATGTTCGACGCTCTTCGGGCGTGCGGGGGCACCAGTAATATTGGCCGCCGCACTGGCGTTTCTCACCGCATTGACACCACCGGCCCAGGCCCGATCCCGCTATGCGGAATTGGTGGTCGATGGCACAAGCGGCCGGGTCTTGGTGGCACGTAACGTGGATGCCCGCAAATATCCTGCGTCACTGACCAAGATCATGACGCTCTATATGGTGTTCGAGGCCCTGGACAAGGGCAAGTTGAAGCTGGATCAGAAATTGAAGGCCTCCCGCCGGGCGGCGGGGCAGCCGGCCTCGAAACTGGGTCTGCGCCGGGGCGAGGCGATTACGGTGCGTCAGGCGATCCTGGCCCTGGTGACCAAATCCGCTAACGACGTGGCGACGGTGGTGGCCGAGAAAATCGGCGGCAGCGAATTCAAATTTGCCCTGATGATGACCCGGCGGGCCCGCGACCTTGGGATGAGCCGCAGCACCTTCCGCAACGCGTCCGGGCTGCCGAACCGCCGGCAGCTATCCACGGCCCGGGATATGGCGCGGCTAGCCCTGGCCATACGGCGGGACTTTCCCCATTATTTTGAATATTTCGCCAGGACTTCATTCTCCTTCCGGGGCAAGACCTATCACAGCCACAATACCCTGGTCGGAAACTTCCGCGGCGTTGATGGCATCAAGACCGGGTATATCCGGGCCTCCGGCTTCAATCTGGTGACCTCGGCCAGCCGGGACGAGGGGCGGTTGGTCGGTGTGCTTTTTGGTGGACGCTCCCCGAAAAGCCGGGACCAGCGCATGCGGAAGCTTTTGGTCCACGGCTTCGACCGCCTGCTGCGCGGCAGCCAGGGCCTGCCCGGTCAGTTCGTCCGCCCCCGGGGCCGCAGGGATGGCTTCAGCCACGTTCCCGTACCACGAAATAAGCCCGTGAGCAGGCCGCTGGACACGGCATTAAAGACGACCACCTTAAAGACAGCCAGCTTAAAGACAACCGTGCGCAAAACCCGCTACGACCTCGCCTGGTCTGTTCAGATCGGCGCCTTCAACCAGGTCTCATCCGCCCGGCATCACCTGGATAAGCTGACCGGCGCCCTGCCCGGCCTGTTGAAACGGGCCAAGATCTCCATCGATACTGTGTCCGGCAACGACAGCATCACCTATCGGGCCCGCCTGCACGGCATGAACGAACGCCAGGCTCATGATCTGTGCCGCCGCATTAAGAATGCCAAATTCGACTGCCTGACCATCGCGCCCGCGGAAGCCGCCCTGGCGGCGGCGAAGCTGCACGGCTAATTCTTCGACCGTTCAACGCAAGCTGAAAACGTCTATTGCCGGAATTCGCTGGCCCGATAGCCCTGCAAATACAGCAGGGCCGTCAGGTCGCCATGGTCGATCCGCGCCGCCGCCGCCCGGGCCACGACCGGCTTGGCGTGGAAGGCGACGCCCAGGCCGGCGATCTCGATCATGGCCAGATCATTGGCGCCATCGCCGACGGCGAGGGTTTCTCCCAAGCCGAGATTTTGTTCTTCGGCCAAGGACGTCAGCGCCTTGCGTTTTTCCGAGGCCCCCAGAATTGGTTCCACGACCCGGCCGCTCAATCGCCCCTTCAAGAACTGAAGCTGATTGGCCTGCTGATGGTCAAACCCGGCGGCGGCGGCCACGCGTTGGGTAAAGAACGTGAAGCCGCCCGAAACCAGCGCCGTATGGGCGCCGTGGGCTTTCATGGTGGCAACCAGCGCCCGGGCGCCCGGCGTCAGGTGGATACGTTGATCATATACCGCCTGTAAATCAGCCTCGCTCAAACCGGCCAGCATGGCGGCGCGTTCGCGCAGGGCGGCGGGAAAATCAAGCTCCCCCGCCATGGCCCGCTCCGTTATGGCGGCAACCTGCGCCTTGAGGCCCAGCAGATCGGCCATTTCATCAATGCACTCTGCTGTGATGATGGTGGAATCCATATCCGCCACCAGCAGCTTGCGGCGACGTTCGGGGCCATCGGGCTGGCAAAACAGATCCACGGCCTGGCCGTCCAGGGCAGCCCGCAGACGCCCGTCCAGACCCTCTATATCGCCCGTAAAGCGCAGATCGCATGCCGCGCCGCTCGCCAGCCAGTCGACGTCCGTGCCGGCCGGCAACAGGGAGGTGGCCAGACGAACATGGTCGTCGGTCAAGGGCTTCGCTATAAGGGTCAGAACGTGAGACATCATCAGCCGTCGTATTCAAGGAAAGCCTATCGGTGCAAAGTGCCATCCTGATAGCCGGACCAACGGCCAGCGGCAAGTCCAGTTTAGCGATTGAGCTGGCCCAGGCCCTGGACGGGGTCATCATCAATGCCGACAGCATGCAGGTCTACCGCGAATTGCGGGTCCTGACGGCCCGGCCCGACGCCCGGGAGGAAGCCGCCGCGCCGCACCGTTTATACGGTTTTGTTTCAGTCGCCGCGCCCTATTCCGCCGCCCGCTGGGTAGATGCGGCCCTGGCAGAGATCGCCGCTGTCCGCGAGGCGGGCCAGGTGCCCATCGTGGTCGGCGGTACGGGGCTTTATTTCCAGGCCCTGACCGAGGGCATGGCCGAAATTCCCGAAATACCTGACGATACACGGGCGGCGGCCCGCGCCAAGCTGGAAGAACTAGGCCCCGCGGGGCTGCATCTTCTTCTCGAATCCCAGGACCCGGTCATGGCTGCCCGTCTGATGCCGACGGATCCGCAGCGTCTGGTACGAGCTTATGAAGTGTTGCTGGCAACCGGCACCTCACTGGCGGATTGGCAGCAGCGCCCCGCCACGACCCCCGTACTGCCGCCACCCTGGCAGGGCTTTGTGCTGAACTGGCCGCGCGCCGAACTTTACCGCCGTTGCGACGAGCGCCTGGCCGCCATGCTGGACCACGGCGCCCTGGACGAGGTTGCCGAACTGGCGGCCATGGACCTGGACCCCGCCCTGCCGGCCATGAAAGCCCTAGGCGTGCCGGACCTTTTGCGTCTGAATGGGGGCGCATGCACCAGGGCAGAGGCCCTAGGGGCGGCCCAACAGGCCACCCGGCGCTATGCAAAACGGCAAATGACATGGTTCCGAAACAAGATGTGTTCGTGGATGGCCTTAAATTCGCAAGATTCGGAAAGATTATCAGAAATTATCATTCCATTTATATCAAAAAACCAGTTGACCGCCCCTGATTGAAGCACTATGTTCCCCTCCGCCCGCACCGCTTCCCAGCCGGGAATAGCGGGCGGTAAATCTGGTCAAAGCCTCTCGTTCGGGGGGCTTTGTTGCATTGGTCACCACGGCAATACGTCGCCGAAACGGCGGCAAACCGTTTGCAGGAGCTTATTATGTCGGATGCGGAACAAGGTATCATGGACCGGGAAACAACCGAAACCTTGAGCGGCGCGGAAATTCTGATCCGGGCGCTGACCGATCAGGGTGTGGAGGTCATCTTCGGCTATCCCGGCGGCGCCGTACTGCCGATCTATGATGCCCTGTTCTCACAGAACAACATCCGCCACATTCTGGTCCGCCAGGAAGGCGGCGCGGTACATGCGGCGGAAGGTTATGCCCGCTCCACCGGCAAGCCCGGCGTCGTGCTGGTCACCTCCGGCCCCGGCGCCACCAACGCGGTGACCGGTCTGACCGACGCCATGATGGATTCCATCCCCATTGTCTGCCTGACCGGCCAGGTCGCCACGCACTTGATTGGCAACGACGCCTTTCAGGAGGCTGATACCATCGGCATCACTCGGCCCTGCACCAAGCATAATTACCTGGTCAAGGACGCGAACGAGATCGGCCGCACGGTGCACGAGGCGTTTTATGTGGCCACCCAGGGCCGGCCCGGTCCGGTGGTGATCGATCTGCCCAAGGATATCTGCGTCAACCAGGGGATCTATGAAACGCCGGACCTGGACAACCTGCAGCACAAAACCTACCGCCCGCCCGAGCAGGGCAACGAAGCGCAGATAAAGGCGGCGGTGAAGTTGATGGCCGGGGCCAAGCGCCCGGTGTTCTATACCGGCGGCGGCTTGATTAATTCTGGACCGGAAGCCTGCGCCGACTTGCGGGAGCTGGTGCAACTGACCGGCTACCCCATCACCAACACCTTGATGGGCCTGGGCGCCTATCCCGCGTCCGATCCCCAGTTTGTCGGCATGCTGGGGATGCACGGCACATACGAGGCCAATCACACCATGCATGATTGCGATGTGATGATCTGTCTGGGCGCTCGCTTCGATGACCGCATCACCGGGCGGCTGGATGCCTTTTCGCCCGGTTCCACAAAGATCCATGTGGATATCGATCCGTCGTCGATCAACAAGAACATTCACGTGGACCTGGGGATAATCGGCGATGTGGGGCTTGTTCTGAAACAGATGCTGGCCTGTTGGAAGGACGGCGGCCACCAACCGGATACGGATGCCCTGAAAAGCTGGTGGACGACGATCCAGCGCTGGCGCTCCCGCGACTGCCTGGCCTTCGTTCAGGGCGCCGATGTCATCAAGCCGCAAAAGGCCATTCAGCGGCTGTATGAAATGACCAAGGATCTCGACACCTACATCACCACTGAAGTGGGCCAGCACCAGATGTGGGCGGCGCAATATTATAAGTTCGAGGAGCCGAACCGCTGGATGACCTCCGGCGGCCTGGGCACCATGGGTTACGGCCTGCCGGCGGCGGTGGGCGTGCAGATTGCCCATCCGGAATCCCTGGTTATCGACGTTGCGGGCGAAGCTTCCACCATGATGAATATTCAGGAGCTGTCCACGGCGATGCAGTACCGCCTGCCCCTGAAGGTCTTCATCCTGAATAACCGTTGGATGGGTATGGTGCGGCAATGGCAGCAATTGCTGCACGGCAGCCGATTTTCTGAAACCTATAGCGAGGCGCTGCCGGATTTCGTCAAGCTGGCGGATGCCTTCGGCGCCACCGGCATGGTGATTGAGAAACCCAGTGAACTTGATGCCGGCATTCAGAAGATGCTGGATATCGATGGTCTGGTCATCGCCGATGTGCGCGTGACACAGGATGAAAACTGTTTCCCCATGGTGCCCTCGGGCGCGGCCCACAACGAAATGCTGTTGAGCGCGGACCAGGATGATCTGGGTTCGCAAGTCAGCGCCGCCGGCCAGGCGCTGGTCTAGCGGTGGCGTTGGAGTAAGTCTTATGAGTAGCGAAACAACAACATCGCCGCGCCATACCATCGCGGTTCTGGTGGACAACGAACCGGGCGTCCTGGCCCGGGTGGTGGGGCTGTTTTCCGGCCGCGGCTACAACATTGAAAGCCTGACCGTGGCCGAGGTGGACACCACACTGGACCGCTCCCGCATCAACATTGTCACCTCCGGCGACGAGATGATCATCAACCAGATCCGCGCCCAGTTGGAACGCCTGGTCCCGGTCTTCAATGTGGTCGATTTGACCGAGGAAGGCCCCTCGATCGAGCGCGAATTGGCCCTGGTCAAGGTTGTGGGCCAGGGCGAAAACCGTATCGAGGCCCTGCGCGTGGCGGATATCTTCCGCGCCCGGGCGGTGGATTCCACCCTCGGCTCCTTCGTCTTCGAGGTGACGGGGGAAAGCGGCAAGATCAACGCCTTCATAGACCTGATGCGGCCCCTGGGTCTGGCCGAGGTTTCCCGAACCGGCGTCGTCGCCATTGCGCGCGGCGCGGACGCCATGTAGATAGGCCCCAATTCAGTACCACGGACAACTCCTGCCCCGCCATCGCGGCGCATCTAGCAACGAAGAGGATACCAACCATGCGGGTTTATTATGACCGCGATGCCGACGTGAACCTGATCAAAGGCAAAAAAGTCGCCATTTTCGGCTATGGCAGCCAGGGCCATGCCCACGCCAACAATCTGAAGGATTCGGGCAGCGAGAATATTGTTGTGGCGCTGCGCGCCGGCAGCGGCTCCATCCCCAAGGCGGAGGCCGCCGGTTTCAAGGTGATGATGCCCGACGAGGCCGCCAAATGGGCCGATCTGGCCATGGTGCTGACGCCCGACGAGGGCCAGGCCGATCTGTGGCAGGATGACCTGCGCGATAACATGCGCCCCGGCACGGCCATGGCATTTGCCCACGGCCTGTCGATCCACTTCAACCTGATCGAGGCCCGCGCGGACATGGATGTATTCATGATCGCCCCCAAGGGCCCCGGCCACACCGTGCGTTCGGAATATGTGCGCGGCGCCGGCGTGCCTTGCCTTGTCGCGGTTGATCAGAACGCCTCCGGCAACGCCCTGGAAATCGCGCTGAGTTATTCCTCCGCCATCGGCGGCGGCCGCGCCGGTACCATCGAGACGACGTTCCGGGAAGAATGCGAGACCGACCTGTTCGGCGAACAGACCGTGCTGTGCGGCGGCGTCTGCGAATTGATGCGGGCCGGCTTCGATATCCTGGTGGAAGCGGGCTACGCGCCCGAGATGGCCTATTTCGAATGCATGCACGAGATGAAGCTGATCGTGGACCTGATCTACGAAGGCGGCATCGCCAACATGAACTACTCCATCTCCAACACCGCCGAATACGGCGAATATATGACCGGCCCTCGGATCATCGACGACAGCGTCAAGGAGAAGATGCGCGCCGCCCTGACCCGCATCCAGTCCGGCGAATTCGCCGCCACCTGGATGCTGGAAAACAAGGTCAACCAGGCCAGCTTCAAGGCCATGCGGCGGCGGTCATCGGAGCATCAATCGGAAGAAGTCGGCGAAAAACTCCGCGCCATGATGCCCTGGATCGCCGAAGGCCGCCTGGTCGACAAGGAAAAGAACTAACGCCACCGGCACTAGTATTTCCGGTTACTTGCGGCCCCAGTAATTCGGCCCCGCCCTGGCGATCCAGGGCGGGGCCGTTCTTATTACCGTCCTAGAGGAACAGAGACAGCACCCCGGTGTAGCTGTAGACCCGGTTGTGGGAGATCTCGCCGTTGCAGGCGAAGCCGACGAGGGGTACATCGCCCAACTTGGCCTGGATCGCCTGCAATTCGGCTGACTGCGCGCCGAACATATTTGCGCCCCGGCCAAGACAGGTGAAATAGACGGCGCCCTTGATGGGACCCGCCGCCCGCCGGGTCAGATCGTCCAGCATGCGGTCCAGATCGTCTTGCGCGGATTGGCGGTCACGGCGGCAGAACATGATCCGATCGCCCTCTTCCAGCGGCGCGCCGATGGCCAGGAGGTTCTGCGCCTCGTCAATGCCCACCAGATTGCGCACCATGTAGTCGGCCCGGTCCGACCCGGCCACGGGAAAGGCGGCGAAGATATAGCCGCCGACGCGCTGTAGATCCCGGGCCAGAACCTCGCCGATATCCTCTTTGAACACCTCCAGCGCCGGGCGGCCATCGATCTGAATAGCGATATTGTTCTCGCATTGGCTGACCTCGTGCACCGGCCCGATGGGGGAACAGCCCTGGCTCAACCCGGTCGCCACCGGCACTTGATCGGAAAACATCACGCCGGACAGGGCGCCTTCGGCCATTGAACCCGCGACGGAGGCATATGTCCCTTGGGAGGAGGCCAAACCGCCCACCAGGAAGCATTCCGCCGCCGCCGCCAGTTCCGGTACCTGTTCCATCAGTTCCTCGCGGCGCGGGTCGCCGTGGACCAGGGCGAAATAGCCATCGCCCTTTGTGGCCCAGGGCCCGATGCCGGCCAGAAAATCTGCCCGGTCATTGCCGAATTGCTGGAACAATCCGAACGAACCCTCGGGGAAATTCCCGACCATGGCGGCCATGGCCGGTTCGTCGAAATATTCCCGTCCCGTGGCGCAAACGCCGATACCCGTGGTGCCGACCCATTGGTCGACGCCGGTCGTCTCCGTCAGCAACGCCGTGATATTGCCCAGATCGGGGGCCAGGGCATCAGTGATGTAGACGAAGCCCAGATTGGCGCCGGCAGGCGGCTTGATCTGTTCCGCACAAGCCAGCGTCACCGCCCGCCAGTCGCCGCCCGCGCCGTGGCCAAAGCCGAACCGTTCTATGCCCTCATCCATGTTTTCGCCCGCGCCCAAATGCTGCCTCCAGGTTTTCCAATTAGACGGTCGCCTTCCACTAAATCGGTAACACATTCGGCCGGGGAAGGCGAACCAGGCGGTGGTGGCGCCCCATTCACCCCGGTTGAAAGCGTCGCACGCCCCATTTATGATTCCCCTACGGGTATTCCACCCCATATGGGATCACAACATGACAAAGATCGAGACGGCCCGCGGGGCCATGGACGCCACGGGCCTGGGCCGGGTATTGATGCACGAGCATGTCTTCGTGCTCTCGCCGGAGATCATGCAGAACTACCCCGAGGAATGGGGCGATGAAGACACCCGGGTCAACGATGCCATCGAGAGGCTGAGCGAGTTGAAGGCGGCCGGCATCGATACCATCCTCGATCCCACCGCCATCGGGCTGGGCCGCTACATCCCCCGCATCGCCACCATCGCCGACAAGATCGATCTGAACATCATCGTGGCCACGGGGATGTATACCTTCGATGTGCTGCCGTTCTATTTCCGCCGCCGCATCCCCGGCAGCGGCGAAGGGGGCAGCGACCCCATGGTGGAGATGTTCGTCCGCGACATCACTCAGGGCATTGCCGATACCAATATCAAGGCCGGCGTTCTGAAATGCGCCACGGACCTGCCCGGCGTCACGGAAGGCGTGGAGCGGGTGCTGCGCGCGGTGGCGCAAGCCCACCGCCGCACCGGCGCGCCGATTACCACACACACCCACGCGGCGACCGAACGGGGCCTGGAACAACAGGCGATTTTCAAGGACGAAGGCGTCGATCTGTCCCGCGTTGTGATCGGCCACAGCGGCGACAGCGACGATATCGATTATCTCATGAAGCTGATCGATGGGGGCAGCATCCTCGGCATGGACCGCTTCGGCATCGACCATTATCAGCCCACCGCAAAGCGCGTCGAGGTAGTGGCCGAACTCTGCCGCCGCGGCCTGGCCGACCGCATGGTCTTGAGCCATGACGCGTCCTGCTATCTGGACTGGATCCCCGGCGAGGTGCCGTCATCCATGAGCCATTGGAGCTATCTGCACATCAGCCGCGACGTGCTACCCGCGCTGCGCGAAAACGGCGTCAGCGAACAACAGATCGACACCATGCTGATCGACGTCCCGCGCCAATTTTTCGAGCGGCAAGGCGCTTATTGAGGTCGGTGTTTGCTTGAATAATTAGTAAACTGTCACCGTAATTGACGTAATTGTGAAGAGAGAAAATTATTTGGAGGCGGCTAGGTCGTATTGCTACTGACCGTCGAGCCAAATTATTCGGACTTGTTGGGCGAACCAATTTCCCTGTGATCTTGAACGCATGTTTGTACGAAATTTTTGCCTAAACTTGTAATTAACGCTGTCTTCTTCACTATATTGGATTGTCGACCATCGGTAGCATCAATAGAATTTCGCAATTCAACTATGAACGGATGGTTCTCTAATTCCTCGTAAATCGACTCTGCATTCGTTGCTATGGCGTCATGTGGAACTTCTAAAACTCCTAAACGAATCATGTTATCGATAAAAGTTGGAACCATATCATTATTATCCAGACCGAGCATTTCAGGAAGGTTAGTGAAATATGTGCAAGGAAATAAATTGTCATCCCCAGAATTATCTTGGTCAACTACAGTAATTATTGGAAGTTGAATGTTAGTTTTAAAAGCCGATAATAATAATGCCTCTTTCGATGTTATTTGTTTTATTATTTCGTTATATGCTGGATGCACATCGTTAGTTGTATTTTTATCCATCGAAGATGCAATCAAGTTCGCATACATCTCTCTAAGCTCTTCAATGTTACCAGAATAGCGAAGGGATTCTAAGGCCGGGCCCGCAATGTGAGGTGGTGGTGTTATGATATTTTCCTCTGGCACGTTCTGCAATTTTTCAGATACCAGATTATCGACAAAATCCTTAATCTTCTCGTAACCCCAAATTAGTCCGGTTACTGGCGCCAGTGCGACATTCACCGCCTTCGTGACAGTTTCAAGTGAGCGCCCTAGCTCCTTGGCAGCAGGTTGGATAGCGTCTTGATAAATTGGAACGGCTTTAACCAGGCCCGTTGCTGCTTTTATTGTCCCCTCAACCGCCCCTTCTGACGCTTTGGAATTAGTATCAGGCGTGTCTGTATCTTCATCGCCAGACATTTGATTTTCTCTCCTAAAGCGGTGTAGAGAATCGCATTTTTTTCAGGTTACGGTGACCAGGTTACGGTGACGGTTTACTAAATACGCTCAGATAATCGACGCTTACACAATCCTCTGATAGCGAACGAAGGTGACACGATCCGCTCTTTCCCACTTCGTTTGCCGGGGCAAAGCGGTCATGTCACCCTAATTCTATCGCCTGCTATCGCCCCCCTACCACGCCACGTGTTTTTGCGCTTCGTTGCGGCCGACGACCATGTGGTGGACTTCGTCGGGGCCGTCGGCCAGGCGGAGGACCCGCTGGTGGATGTACATGGTGGTCAGGGGCGTCCATTGGCTGACACCGGTGGCGCCGTGCATCTGGATGGCCTGGTCGATGATCAGGCAGACTTTTTCGGGCACCATGGCCTTGACGGCGGAGACGTAGACGCGGGCCTCCCGGTTGCCCATGACATCCATGGCTTTGGCGGCTTGGAGGACCATCAGGCGGCAGGCATCAATCTCGATCCGGGCGCGGGCGATCACTTCCAGGTTCTTGCCCAGGCGCAGGATCGGCCGCCCGAACGCTTCCCGGCCGCCGGAACGCTTGACCATCAGCTCCAGCGCGACCTCCGCCTGGCCGATGGAACGCATGCAATGGTGAATGCGGCCCGGGCCCAGGCGGATCTGGGAGATCTCAAACCCCCGGCCCTCGCCCAGCAGCATGTTTTCTTCCGGCACGCGGACGTTGTCGAAGCGGATGCGCATATGGCCGTGGGGGGCGCTGTCCTCGCCGAAAAACTGCATGGCCTCGGCGATATCGACGCCGGGGGTGTCGATGGGCACCAGGATCTGTGACTGCTGTTTCGAGGGCGGGGCATTGGGAGAGGTCTTGACCATGACGATCATGATCTTGCAGCGCGGGTCGCCGGCGCCGGAGATATAATATTTCTCGCCATTGATGACCCATTCGCCATTCTCCAGCACGGCGGTGGTGGAGACGTTCTTGGCGTCCGATGAGGCCACCGCCGGCTCCGTCATGGCGAAGGCGGAGCGGATCTCCCCATTCAGCAAGGGCGTCAGCCATTTATCCTTTTGCTCCGGCGTGCCGACACGCTCCAGCACCTCCATATTTCCCGTATCGGGGGCGGAACAATTGAGGCTTTCCGAGGCCAAGGGGTTCTTGCCCAGTTCCGTGGCGATATAGGCATAGTCCAGATTGGTCAGCCCCTCGCCGGTTTCCGCATCGGGCAGGAAGAAATTCCACAACCCGGATTCCTTAGCCTTGGCCTTGGCCCCGTCGAGCAATTCCATCTGCCGGGGATGCCAGACCCAGCGGTCCGCCTTGCCCTTGTTCAGCTCGAAAAACTCCTCGGTGATGGGGTCCACGTTCTCGGTGATGTGCTTCTTCACCGCATACAACAGCGGCTGCGCCTCTTCCGACATGGCTAAATTGAATAGTTCCTGATCCTGTCCCGACATGTGTCTCCGCCCTTTATTGCTAAATTTGGTTCCGCGAACCGATCATCTTAAAGCAGATCTTGGCCGAGGCGAAGCGTGGCCCGAAATTGACACGATTGACCGACCCGGCCCGTTCGCTCCACACTGGGTAAAATCCATACGGCAGGGGAGAGGCAGGACATGACATTGGCATTCGAATCCGCCGGCGCGCTGGCGCAAAAAATTCGCGACAAAGAGATCAGCGCCCGGGAATTGACCGACTATTACATTGACCGGATCGAGCGTCTGGACGGGCCGGTGAACGCGGTGCCGGTGCGCGACTTCGATCGCGCGCGCGGGGCCGCAGATGCCGCCGACCAGGCCCAGGCGGCCGGCCAATCCCTGGGGGCCCTGCACGGAGTGCCCATGACCATCAAGGAGTCCTATAACATCGCCGGACTGCCCACCACCTGGGGCCGGCCGGAGCTGCATGACAATCTGGCGGCAGAAGACTCGGAGGTGGTGAAACGGTTCAAGGGCGCCGGCGCGCATTTTCTGGGCAAGACCAATGTGCCCATCAACCTGGCGGATTTTCAAAGCTATAACGAGGTTTACGGCACCACCAACAATCCGTGGGATGGCACCCGGACGCCGGGGGGATCCTCGGGCGGCTCGGCCGCATCCCTGGCGGCGGGGTTTTGTGGCCTGGACAGCGGCTCCGACATCGGTGGTTCGATCCGCAACCCGGCGCATTTTTGCGGCGTCTATGGCCACAAGCCCACCTGGGGCATCGTCCCGACCCAGGGCCATGCCCTGCCGGGTTCGCTGGCCCCGCCCGATATCGCCGTGGTCGGACCCCTGGCGCGCAGCGCCCAGGATCTATCTCTGGCGATGGACATCGTCGCCGGCGCCAATCCGCTAAATGCGCCGGGCTGGAAGCTGGATTTGCCCCGGCCGGAGAAAACATCCCTCTCCGACTATCGCGTCGCCATCTGGCCCGATGACGAGGCGGCCCCGGTCAGCACGGATATATCCGGCCGGGTCCAGTCCCTGGGCGATCAGCTAAGCCGACTGGGCGCGAAGGTTTCCGATACCGCCCGGCCGGATTTCGACATTGATACCTCGCGCCAGGCCTATGCCTACATGTTGAACGGCATCATGACGGCGCGCCTGCCCGACGAAGAATTCGCCCAACTTCAGAAACATGCCGAAAGCCTGGCGGCGGACGATTTTTCCAATAGCGCGGTCTTGGCCCGCGCCGGCGTCCAGCATCACAAGGACTGGCTCAACTGGAACAACCAACGTGAAGGCCTGCGCCTTTCCTGGCGGCGGTTCTTCGACGACTGGGATATTCTGATCTGCCCGCAAACGGCGACAACGGCTTTTCCCCAGGATCAAAGCGATATTCGGAAACGGCGCATAACGGTGGACAATCAGAGCCAGGAATATTTCCAGCAATTGTATTGGGCCGGCCTGACAACGGTCAGCTATCTGCCCTCAACCGTGTTCCCCACCGGGCCGGGCGCCGACGGCCTGCCCATCGGCCTGCAAGCGGTGGGGGCCGAATTCGACGACTACAACACCATCCATTTCAGCCATTTGATGGCCCGGGAATTCGGCGGCTTCACGCCGCCGCCGGGGTTCGAGGACTAGTCGAATTCAGTCCACCAGCGCCTGATACGTCGCAACCCGCAGTTCGGAACGGAGAGGGTAAAAGGACGAGGGCAGCAACTGGGTCATGAAGACGACGAACAGGTCCTCGGCCGGGTCGATCCAGAAGGCGGTGGAGGCGGCGCCGCCCCAGAAATATTCGCCGGTGGAGCGGATCAGCTGCGTCGTGGCTGCGTCGATCACCACGGCCATACCGAGGCCGTAGCCGATCCCTTCGGAGCTGGATTCGCTCCACACGGGCTGTCCCATGGCGGCCATGTCTTTGTTTTCGGGCAGGTGATTGACCGACATGAACTCAACCGTCTTGCTGCCCAGGATGCGGTTGCCGTCCAGCTCTCCCTTTTGCAGCAGCATCTGGCAAAAGCGGCCATAGTCGCCGATGGTGCCGGTCAGGCCGCCGCCGCCCGAGAAGGTGTCGGGATGTTGCAGATATTTGCTGTCCGCCGGCGCGTCAGCCAGTTTCAGGCCGATGCCCTCGCCCTTGCGGATGCCCATGTCCTGGCTGCCGATGCCGCCCAGGCCGCCGCCGCTGGTGGGCTCGTAACAGGCGGCGAAACGATCCACCTTATCCGCCGCCACGGAAAATGCCGTATCGGTCATGCCCAGGGGCTGGAAGATCCGTTCCTCGAAAAACCGGTCCAGGGTCTGGCCGGACCATACTTCGACAAGGCGGCCCAGCACGTCGATGGAAACCGAATAGCCCCAGCCGCTGCCCGGTTGGCGCACCAGGGGTGCCGTGGCCAGACGAGAGGTGATGGCGGCCAGATCATTGCCGCCTTCGGTCTGCCGGCCCGGGTTAAAGCTAATCTTGTGCTCCCGGTAGAACGCCTCCACCGGGGTCGCCTCCATGAATTCATAGGAGAAGCCGGCGGTGTGGGTCATCAGGTGGCGGACGGTGATATAGCCCTCCGCCGGCACCGTATTAAGAACATCCGGCGTGCCGTCCCAAACCTGCATCTCGGTGAATTCGGGCAGGAACTTGGCGATCGGGTCATCCAGCTGAAAATGGCCCTCTTCATAACAGATCATCGCCGCCACCGCCGTGATCGGCTTGCTCATGGAATAAATGCGAAAGATGGTGTCCTCGGCCAGCGGCTTGCCGGCCTCCCTATCCATCTGACCGGTGCAGTTGAAATAGGCGTTCTGGCCGCGCCGATGGATCATGGCGGACAATCCCGCCAAACGGTTTGAGGTGACCTGCCGCTCCATCCAGGCTGTCATTTTCTCCAACCGTTGCGCCGACAGACCCACGGATTCCGGTGTTCCCAACTGCATGTGCTACACTCCTTTAAAGCATCCGCGGCCGCGACGTCTTTCGGTCGGGCCGGGCTCACGATATATCAAGTGATTTTCTACCTCATCCTGTGAAAACCGTGTTGGTTTTTTTATATTCCTCTTGCGGGAAAGGTCGAATTAGTCGTAATAACTATTTGGAATCGGGTGATAATGCCCGTTTTGCAAATTCCGTGATCGGCGTTTGGCAGTTGTTCGTATCCGTTGCCACAATATTGCCCGAATTTACGCTTATGGGTGTGTTGCGGCATTCTCTGAGCCGCGCAATTCATTAGAGCCGGATAGGTTAAGCTTAACAGTTGGTTAACGGGATTCGGTTAAGACGTTAAGTTGAATGTGTTTTAATGACGATTTGGGTCTATTGGACCGGAGGCGGAATTAAGTGTTTGCCAAATTATTCGGGTTACTGTCAGCGGACATGGCTATCGATCTGGGCACAGCCAACACTCTGGTTTATGTCAAGGGACGGGGCATTGTCCTGAATGAACCCTCGGTGGTTGCCATAACCACCCGCAAGGGCAAGAAAATGGTCCAGGCCGTGGGCGACGAGGCCAAGATGATGCTGGGCCGGACGCCCGGCAACATCGAGGCGATCCGGCCCCTGCGCGACGGCGTAATCGCGGATTTCGAGGTGGCGGAGGAGATGATCAAGCATTTCATTCGCAAGGTTCATAACCGCCGCAGCTTCGCTTCCCCGCAGGTCGTCGTCTGTGTGCCGTCCGGCTCCACCGCCGTGGAACGAAGGGCTATTCAGGAATCGGCCGAAAGCGCCGGTGCCCGCCGGGTCTATCTGGTGGAAGAACCCATGGCCGCCGCGATCGGCGCCGGGCTGCCGGTGACCGAACCCACCGGTTCCATGGTGGTCGACATCGGCGGCGGCACGACGGAGGTCGCGGTGCTGTCCTTGGGCGGTATCGTCTACTCCCGCTCGGTCCGGGTCGGCGGTGACAAGATGGACGAAGCGATCATCGGCTACATCCGCCGCACCAATAACCTGCTGGTCGGCGAAGCCACGGCCGAGCGGGTAAAAAATGAAATCGGCTCGGCCTGCGCGCCGGAAAACGGCGAAGGGGTGGAGATGACCATCAAGGGCCGGGATCTGATGAACGGCGTACCCAAGGAAATCATGGTCAGCCAGCGGCAGATCGCCGAAAGCATGGCCGAACCCGTGGGCGCCATTGTCGAGGCGGTCAAGGTCGCCCTGGAACATACCGCGCCGGAACTGGCCGCCGACATCGTCGACAAGGGCATCGTCCTGACGGGTGGCGGCGCCTTGTTGGGCAATCTGGATTTCGTGCTGCGCCATTCAACGGGCCTGCCCGTATCCATTGCCGACGAGCCCCTGTCATGTGTCGCGCTGGGCACTGGCCGGGTGTTGGAAGATATGAAGAAGTTCAAGGACAGGGAGATCTTTGACACGACTTACTAGAGCAATTTTCAATTGCTCCATCAGAAAGACTCGAAGCGCATTATGTTGAAATGCGCTCTGGTTTGGTGCCTCTCCGGCAGCGCATGAATTCGCGGCCGGATGAGCGAGACGAGCAGGAAGGGCAGTGGCGAAAGGGCCAAGATTATCAACGTTGTCAAAGGTTGCCGCACCGGCGCGCGGGGTGGCGCAACGCTTTGGCCTGCTATTGCTGATGTCCGCGGCCGTGGCCCTGCTGGTGTTGGGGAAAACCCACGACGATGCCATTCGCCAGCTTCGCGTCATGGCGGTTGAAGCTATCGCTCCGTTGTTGGAAGTTCTGAGCGCCCCGGTTAGTTCCGCCCGGCATGCGATTTCCGAAATCGAATATTTCTGGAACACCAATCGCCAGAACCAGGACCTGCGCGAACAGGTGGTGCGGCTGACCAAATGGCAGACCATCGCACGCAACCTGGAACAGGAAAACGCCAATCTGCGCGCCTTGCTGGACCCTGCCCATGATCCGGCGCCGATGTTTGTTTCCGCCCGGGTAATCGGTGATACGGGCGGCCTGTTCGTACAATCAGCGCTGCTGAATGCGGGCCGGCGTGATGGCGTGGAGCCCGGTCAGGCGGTGACCACGGGCCTGGGCCTGGCCGGCCGGGTGGTCGAGGTCGGACAAAGATCTTCGCGACTATTGTTGTTGACTGATTTGAATTCCCGCGTGCCGGTCGTGGTGGAACATTCCCGCCATCGGGCTGTTTTGGCCGGCGATAATTCGTCCCGGCCGCGCCTGACTTTCCTGCCCGCCAACGCCAAGGTCAATCCCGGCGACCGGGTGGTCACATCGGGACATGCGGGGGTCTTTCCGCCGGGCTTGCCAGTCGGCATCATTTCCTCCGTTACCGATGGCGAGGCGCGCATTCAACCCTTTGTCGATTGGGTCCGGCTGGAGTACGTCACGGTGTTGCG
>JABIRL010000051.1 GCA_018667855.1 Rhodospirillaceae bacterium | reverse complement strand
GTTTTCGGCGTTGAAATCAATGGTGATACCCGCGCCTATCCCCTGCGCATCATGGGTTGGCACGAGATGCTGAACGATACCATCGGCGGCGTGCCCGTCGCCCTGGCCTATTGAACCCTTTGCGGCTCCGGCATTCTGTATGAAACTTTGTTGCGGGGCCGGGTCGGACTGCCGGGGCGGGGCAAGCCGTTTGAATTCGGCTCGTCAGGTCTGTTGTACCGTTCCAATAAACTGATGTTCGATTGGGAAACCATGAGCCTGTGGAATCAGTTCACCGGCGAACCCGTCGCAGGCCCTCTCGCAAAAAGCCGAATTCGTCTGAGAACCCGACCCGTCGTCATCACCACCTGGGCGCAATGGCACCTGCGAAATCCGGCCACCACCGTTTTGGCGCTGGATACGGGCCACGACCGGTACTACGGCTCCGGCGTGGTCTACAGGGATTATTTCGCCTCGCCGAATCTGATGTTTCCCGCCGTGGTCCAGCTCGATGCGCCGCTCAAACAAAAGGACTACGTCTTCGGTATTCAAAGTTTTGGGGTGACCCGGGCCTGGCCCCTGGCCGTCTTCGCCAAGCGCCCGATCATTAACGATAAGATCGGCAAACGCAGGATTGTGCTGATTGGCGATGCCGCGACACGTACCGTGCGGGCCTATGACCGGATGAAGCCGAAGTTCTCCTTCAAGGCCCATGAGGAACCGGGCTTTTTGGAAGGCCTGGGCGGCAAATGGGCGATCACCGAGGCGGCCTTGATCGGGCCCCGGGGTGAAAAGCTGCCCCGGATCGCCGGCCACGTCGCCTATTGGTTCGCTTGGGAAAATTATCGCGGCCCCAAGGCCACGCTTTACGAAGATCGATAAGGTCGCTCCGTTTGAAACGGGCCGGGCCGCGACATTCTCTAACTGGCCGGTTTGATATTGCGCACCTTGGCTTCCAAGGTGTCGAGGAAGGCATCCAGATCACCGGCCACCATGCGCACGGCGGCGGCAAAGTCAGAGCGTTGCGTCAGGGACATGGAAATCCCCTCCACCACCACGTCCACCACCCGCACCGCGCCGAGGCGTTCGCGAAGGTGCCAGATCACATCCACCGGTTCCCCACCGCGGCGTTGAATACGGGTGGTCACCACGGCCCAGCCGCGGGCATCGATGCTTTCGCGCAGGACAATAAATTTTTCGCCGGAATAATTGCCAAATCGGGCGGCATAGGAATTTACGATGTAGTCTTCAAACAGCTTCAAATAACGCTTTCGTTGCGGCGGCGCGGCCCGTCGCCAATAACGGCCAAGGGCGAAGCGGGCAATGCCCTTCAGGGCAAAGCTTTGATTGAGCAAATGGCGGAAACGGCGGATTTTCTCCGGCTGATTGATCGTTCTGTCGGAAAGCATGGCCACGGCCGCGTTGCCCAAGGTGTTGATCAGGGCTGTTGCCACGCCGGGCTCAAGGGGACGGTTCTGGGATTTCGCCGCAGCTTTCGACGCCGTGAAGATGATTGGAAGCGATAAGGTAGCCGCCGAAAATATCGGGCCCAGGGCCAATCCAAGTAAACCGATCAGGTCTCGACGGCGAACGTTCACGTGGGTAGACCTATTCGGTGGCGGACGAGACGCGCTCGGCTTTGTTGTCTTCCTCTAACTCTTCCGACATTTCAGGCAGCGGATTTGCCGGGCCCCTGCCGTTCGCGATTTCCGACGCTCTGTATTGGCGATACAAACTGCGGACCGTGGCATAGAAATCAATCGCGCCCCGTTCGATTTCGTCAAAGGATTCAATATTCCGGGAGCGGATATCAATGCCCCGGATAATAGTGCGCGCGGCTGCAAAGTTGGTTCTGTTCTTTTCCGGCACCAGATAATTCACCGGATTGATATAGAAATTCAACGCCAACCCGATGGTATCCCGCACATTCGATGGACCAAAGACCGGCAACATCAAATAAGGCCCGGAACCCATCCCCCAAACGGCCAGGGTCTGTCCCAGGTCCTCGTCATGGAAAGGAATACCGGCATCCGGGTTTTTGAGGCTGTCTCCTGCCGCTACATCGTTCAGGCCCAGCGGCCCCACGGCTGTGTTGGTGGCCAATCGGCCGAAACTTTCCCAAGCACGTTCGGTCTCTCCCTGCATCAAATCATGCATCAGGATACCGGGTGTTTCCAGATTGTTGATAAAACTGCGCACGCTATTGCGGGCATGATCCGGCAGCACGCCGCGATAAATTTCTGAAACCGGGCGCAACAACAAGTGGTCAATGCCGCGGTTCACCTCGAAAAAATAGCGGTTCAAAGGTTCAAACGGATCGCTCGCTTCGTTGAAGGCGGCGACCGCCTCCTTATCATCGGCGGGCGGTGCCGTGGCACAGCCCGCTAAAACAAACAGCGTCGCCAGGCCAACAGCGGCAATCCCGGCGCGGGCGGTCAAGATACCGGCGATGACGGCTTTCGTATGTACAGTTTTGTTTTGTACAGTCATAAATTGCCCTCGCTAGGCCCAACCATTCTTTGCAACCAAAAGCATTGAAGTCATTTCGCAAAAAAAATCCGCGAAACCATGCCATTAAGAATTTCGCGGCGTTAGCCGCCACCATCAAGTATTTACCCAGCCTTAGGTGTAACGCCAGGGTCGTAACCATTATCTTAACAAATTGTCTGTCTTAACAAATCTTCTCGAATACGACCCAGACATTCGCAAATCATGACAGCCTTTCCAAGCGCAAATTTACCCGCAGTATGTGAAGAAATCCCTGCGAAATCTCAAACGCCACCAAATTTGGTACCACAGGCAAATCCCGTTGGCCAGAATTACGGTCCCGATTGTGTCGAATTTGACACGGATGTTGCAATTCAGCAGCGATTCGGAAATGGCAAATTCAGAGACGTAACTCCGGCGAAGCACACATAACCGCGATTTTTTGCATGTTGCACCAGGTTGACGTTCCACCGGACCGACGGACCATCTCACCGTGGCATGGCAGCGGCATGGCATTGATCGAAACAACCACCCGAGCGGACGAAAATCAGAAAATATAGCGATTCATCGCGGCATAATTTGGCTGGCATCAAAAATCCACGTATTTCGCCAAAGAGTAACAAATTATTCTGATTATTCCGCAATAATGCATTTCAATATTTAGAATTTTGGAATAATTCGAGAATTAATTCCAGGTTTCGGATTTCTTTCAAATTCTTATGGCGCTGGATTGCATTGATAGGATGTATTCAACACAGCAAATAGAAGTGTCGCTGGCATGAGTTCTGCACGCCTTGGATTTCGTCGCTATCTTCACGAAATTTTTACCTGCCGACTCTGTCGCAATGTCGCGCTGTTTGTCCTTGTCAGCATTCTTTTGGTTGAAGGCGCCATATTGGTCCCCTCGTATCGCAATTATGAGCGCGACCTCTTGCTGCGGCTGGAGCAGGTTGGCGGCGCGATCGTCGGTGCCGCCTTGCGCGGCAAGGGCCATCAGAACAAGCGAAATGTCTTACTGGCCAGCCGCCTGATGCTGGCGGCGCCCGAAATTGTCGGCGGCGTCGTTTATGATGTTGATGGCGGTATGATCGGTACCTTTGGCGAACCGCCGGATCTGACTTTACAGGGTGGATCGGGGTATCGGCTCAACAATAACGGCGATCGCTATGAGGTTCTGTATTCCGCGACGACCTTGAAATTACCCTTCCATGTGGTGGCCAACCTTGAGGCTGATTGGATCGCCGGAGAGCTTGAGGCCTTCCTGTGGCGCATCGTCGGACTTGTGCTGCTCATCACCGGCTTTGTCACCATGGCTACCATGGCCGTGATCGGACATTTTGTATTGTCGCCGCTGCTGCAGCTTCGCGATCACCTGAACGCCGCCGCCATCGATCCGGAAAACCCGACCGCCATGACGATCAGCAGCGCCCGGCATGACGAACTGGGCGAAGTCATGGGGCAGTTTGACAGCTTGTTGCACAAGGTTTCCAGCGCCCAACGCTCGGCGCGGGAACGTCTGGCGGCGATGGTCGACAACAGCACCAACGGCGTCTTCGCGGTCGAGCCCGATGGTCGCCTGGTCTATGCCAATCGGGCTGCCCTGGCATTGTCAAAAGTAGATGAAATCGACCAATTGAACCATTTGTCCCTGCCCTTGATCGTCACACCAGAGGGGGTGGAGATGCCTTTGTCACGCTATCTGCTGGATAGCGGGAACCAGGGTGAAGTGGAACTGCAGGATGCCGAGGGTGGACGGATCGTCTGCATGCTTGGTGTCAATCAATTGGCGAACCGCGATGGCCAGGTCTCGCTCCGATATGCCTGGGCCATAGATATCACGGAGCGCCGCAAGGGCGAGGAGGCCCTGCTGCGCGCCGTGGAGGAATCCAGGATCGCCAACCGGGCCAAGACTGAATTCCTGGCAAATATGAGCCACGAACTACGCACGCCGTTAAATGCCATTATCGGTTTCTCCGAAATCATCAAGGAGGAAACTTTCGGTCCCATGGGGCATCACCAATACGGCGGATATGTCAGGGACATCCACGGCAGCGGCGAACATTTGCTGGCGATCATCAACGATATTCTGGATCTATCCCGCATCGAGGCGGGCGTGACGACGCTGACGGAAGCCAACGTGGAATTGACGCCGTTGATCGACGATGCCATCCACATCGCACAGGGACGGGTCGACAGCGGTCGCACCAAAATCGCTTCGCAGGTGACAATCGACCGGCCTTGGTTGACGTGCGACAGCCGGCTATTGAAACAGGTGCTGTTGAATGTGCTTTCCAATGCCTTGAAATTTACGCCTGATAAGGGGGCGGTCACGGTCACGACCCGCCGCGGCGAAACCGGTGATCTGCAAATCCAAATTTCCGACAACGGCATCGGTATTCCGGCGGAGCGGCTCAACGATGTCCTGCAGCCTTTTACCCAGATCGAGGACAGTTATGTCCGCCGTCACGAGGGCGCGGGCCTGGGCCTGCCGCTCTCGAAACAATTTATTGAACTGCACGGCGGCACCATTGCGATCGAAAGCGTCGAGGGGCAGGGTACCGACGTGATCATCGCGCTACCCGCCGAAAGACTGCACACAATGCCCGCGGCGGGCGGCGATATCACAATTCTTTAGGCGGGTTGAGTCAAGAATCCACGTAATGCATCCAAGGTTTCGTCCGGTGCTTCGTCCATCATGATATGTCCGGCTTTCGGGATTACCACTTCCCGCACACCGTCGATTTGCGCGGCCGTCTCGCGGGCCTGTTTCAGGGCCGTCATCATGTCTTTTTCGCCCATGATGGACAGGGTCCGGCAGGTCAGGGCTTTCGCCGCCTCATCGCCGCCCTCGTAGATGTGGCAGGCGTTCATATCGTTGTACAGAACCCCGTCATCGGCATCTTCCAGCAGACGCATGCCGCCCTTCAGCATCCACAGGCCGGGCATGGTATGCAGCCCCCGTTGTGCCGCCCGGCCATAACCCCAGGCATTGGTCAACTGGTTGGCAAGGGTCTCGTTGGCACGGGCGGAATCCAGCAATTCGTCATTGACCCGCATGGGAAAGGCGCAACCCAGCAAGGCCAGCGCGTCGACCCGGTCGGGATAACGGGCCGCCGCATCCAGGGTCACCAATGAGCCGATGCTGTGTCCCACGAAACTCGCCCGTTCCAGACCGGCGGCGTCCAGCACCGCGATCAACCAGTCCGCCAGACCCTCGATGGTGGGAATGGGCGGTCCGTCCGAGCGGCCGTGGCCCGGCATGTCCACGGCCAGGACGCCCCGGCCGTGCCAGGCGAAATAGCGGGTTTGCAGCTTCCACACCGTGTGATCCGCCGCCGCGCCATGGATGAAGATAATCGCCGGCAGGCCGGCGTCGAATGCCTTGCCCCCGGTGGCGGCAAAGACCTTGCGGCCGTCTACGTTCAGTTCCATTCAAACCGCCTCCTATCGTTGCGAGCGCCGCAAGGCGCCGCCCAGATCGTCAATCAAATCGCGCACATCTTCCAGGCCGACGGACATGCGCACCATGTCCTCGCCCACGCCCGCCGCCTGCAACGCCGCCGCATCCATCTGTTGATGGGTGGTGGAGGCAGGATGGATGATCAGGGACTTGGCATCGCCCACATTGGCCAGGTGGGAATAAATTTCCAGACTTTCAATGAACGTCGCGCCCGCGCCGCGCCCTCCCTTGATTCCGAAGCTGAAGATGGCGCCGACCCCGTCGGGCATCAACGCCTTGGCCAGATTGTGATCGGCGTGGTCGGGCAGTTCGGGATAGATGACCCAGGCCACGGCGTCATGGCCGGACAGGAATTCGACAATCTTCCTGGTGTTTTCCACATGGCGCTGCATGCGCACGGGCAGGGTTTCGATGCCTTGCAGGATATAGAAGGCCGTCTGCGGGCTCATGGCGGCGCCGAAATCGCGCAGCCCTTCGGTCCGGGCCCGCATGATGAAGGCGCCGGGGCCGAACTCCTCGGCGAAGTCCAGACCGTGGTAGCCGTCGTACGGCTCGGTCATGGTGGGGAACTTGCCGGAGCCCTCCCAATCGAACTGGCCGCTGTCCACCAGAACACCCGCCACCGCCACGCCATGGCCGCCCAGAAACTTGGTCGCTGAATGCATGACGATGTCGCAGCCATGCTCAAACGGGCGGAACAGATAGGGCGTGGCGAAGGTATTGTCGATCATCAGGGGAATGCCATGGTCGTGGGCCACCTTGGCCACCGCCGCCACATTCATCACTTCCAGGCCCGGATTGCCCAGGGTCTCGCCGAACAACAGCCGGGTATTGGGCTGAATAGCGGCGGCGTAAGCGTCTGGATCGCGGGGGTCCACGAAGGTCGCTTCGATACCGAAACGAGGCAGCGTATGGGCGAACATATTGTGACTGCCGCCATAGACGGAGGCGGAGGAGACAATATGGCTGCCGGCCCCCATCAGGGTCGCCACGCCCAGGTGCAGGGCCGCCTGGCCGGATGCGGTGGCCACCGCGCCGATGCCGCCCTCCAACGCCGCGACGCGTTCTTCCAGCACCGCCACCGTGGGGTTCGAAATACGGGAATAAATATGCCCGGCCCGCTCCAGATTGAACAAGGCGGCGGCATGGTCCGTATCCTGAAAGACAAAGGACGTGGATTGATAGATGGGCACGGCGCGGGCGCCATAAGTGGCGTCCGGCTTTTGCCC
>JABIRL010000267.1 GCA_018667855.1 Rhodospirillaceae bacterium | reverse complement strand
GTCAAGGTTTTGCCAGGCCGTCACTTCCTCGCCCAGCACACAGCCGGCATTAAAAGAATTTTCGGCGATCAACAGCGGCGCATCGATCAGGCTGTAGTCTATGGCCCGGTCATCGACGATTTCGATAGCCGCCATGCAGCCAGCCACCGCGGCCCGGATATTATCCTGGTCGTACGGTCCGCCATCGGCGGGCAGGTCGTGGGCCATGCGCACGGCAATCTCGGACTCCACGCCGATGTTGACGAAGGCATCATGGGACAGGCTGACATCGCCATAATGAACCCGGCCGGCAAAAATGGCGCCCTCGCACGGTTGCGCCACACCGACCAGTTCCTGCATGACTTTCGACGTCAGCGCCACCTTCCAGCCCGCGACGGCGCCGGCCCCGGCTTCATGCCACAGGCTCTGCAAGCGATCCTGCACCCGATAGGCCGTGTCCACGTCAGCCGGCGCGATGTCGGGGGGCAGCGGGGCGCCCTTGTCCCCGGCCCGGGCGGCCTGAAACAGATGTTGCGCGGCGCCTTCGATTGCGTCGGTGGACATGGGGAACTACTCCTTCTGTGCAACCAGCATGGTGAAAATACCGCCGATGGGCTCGCGGATGATCTCCGTCAGGCCGGCGCCTTCGAACAAGGCGGTTTGCATTTCAATGGTTGGCACCACATTGCCCCAGATCAATTCGTTGAACTGGGTCTGCACGGCGAAATTATATCCGGGATCGCGCAGCCCTTCCAGGTCGGAAGGATAGGTTTCATCCAGAATGAACAGCATACCGCCCGGCTTCAGGGAACGCGCCACATCCTTGACCACATCGGGGCGGATGCCATCATCGATTTCATGCAGCACTTCGAACATTACGGCCAGGTCAAATTCACCTTCCCGGCCGATGCCACTTTCATCTACCGTCGCGACGGTGACCCGGTCGGCAACATCGCTGTCGGCAATGATACCTTGGGCCGCCTCGACCCCGTGGGGGTCGATATCGACGCCATGGCAGCGGCTGTTGGGCCAAGCCTGGGCGATCTTGATCATCAGGCCACCGATGCCGCAACCGACGTCCAGCACCGATGCCCCGGCCTCCAGCTTGTCCTTCAGACCCGGAATTCCGCCCAACATGCGCTTGGCCACCACGGTGTGGAATCCGGATGTCGTCGCGCCCACATGGCGGGAAAAATCTTCGCCATGTTCCTGAAACCGATGCGTCCCGCCGGTTTTGAAATGTTCGGTATAGCTGCGCAGATCGTCGCTGCCATAACGGGCCGTGGAAATGATATAGGGCGCCAAATTTCGTGGATCACCCGCGTCAACGAGCAACTTGTCCACCATCGTGCCAAGTCGAAAACAACCGCTGTCACCTTCCTCCAGCAGGCCATAGTGATATCCCGTACGGCACCACACATCCACGTATGGCGGATGCAAATCAAGCTTGGCAGCCAGATCTAACGGCGCGCAGCCCCCCTCACCGGCCTTGTGAATAGCTTCAAACAATCCCAGTTCGGTGCCGATCGCCATATGATGGACGGCATGAAAACCTTTCAAATAGTCCCACAACAGATCACCGGGTTCACGCGTGTCTGGTTCGCTCATTACAAAATCTTTCTTTACTTATTTCAGGGCGGCAAGGGCGGCGGTGAAGCCGGCCAGGGAAACGGGCACGGTGATCTGCTGCTGCCGGCTGTCGTGAAAAACCAGCTGCGCCAGTTGTCCGGCCTTCAAATTCTTCAATAATTCACCGACCAGGGCCATGCGGGTGTGGCACCCGTTGGGCAGGCAGATCTCCATGGGAATACGCAGTTTTTCGCCGTCATCGATTTGCAGCTGCAATCCGGTCGGCAGATAGACGCCCAAGGGCAGGGTCAGGAATACCATGGCCGGCTTCTCCGGCTCCGGATAGCGCACGCCGATGCGCAGGACGTCGCGCTTTTCCTTGGTGCTTTTGGCGATCTGCATGATGAAGCAGTTTTCCGGGCTCTTATCGTCTTTCCGCTCGCATCGCAGGCGCCAGTCCTGATAGTCCTTTTCCCGGGCCGTGATTGCCAAAGCCGGCGCCAGGCTGGTCAGGAGAAACAGAAACGCCGATATGGCAGCAACAGATCGCGCATGGGGCAGCATATTCTTGTCCTGTTTTGGGGCGGTAAAACGACAGCATGAAATGTAACCGTTTTGCGCCGGGCGCAACAACCGCTTTGCGCTTTCGTCCGGATCAAGCAGTTGCCATACTGCGGCATCATTATTTTGCAAGATCGGACCGACATGACCAAGATTTCTCTCAACGTCGCGAACACGTTGCCAAAAGACGGCCTATCCGGCTGCTTCGTTGGCCGTATCCGGCTGCCCGGCCCGGACGGCGGGCCCACCCCGGTGCTGGTCGCCGACGACGGCGTGTTCGATCTGTCCGGCGTCTCCCCGACCCTGGCCGGACTGCTGGCAATGGACGATCCCGCGGCGGCGGCCCAGAACGGCAAGGGCACGCATCTGGGCGATGTGGACACCATTCTGGCCAACAGCGCCCACCAGGACAGCGACGCCGGCCGGCCCTGTTTTCTGGCACCGGCGGACCTGCAGGCCCTGAAAGCCTGCGGCGTGACTTTTGTCCGTTCCATGCTGGAGCGGGTGATCGAGGAACAGGCCAAGGGGGACCCGGACCAGGCGACAGAGATCCGCAAAGCCATCACCGCCGAGATCGGACAATCCCTGGCCGACGTTGTTCCCGGCTCGGACGAAGCGGCGCGGATCAAGGCGGTACTGACCGAACGCGGTTTGTGGTCGCAGTATCTGGAGGTGGGCATCGGCCCGGATGCGGAAGTTTTCACCAAGTCCCAACCCATGGCCGCGGTGGGCACCGGGGCCGAGATTGGCATCCACCCCAAATCCACCTGGAACAATCCGGAGCCAGAGGTCGTGCTGGCCATCGCGCCGTCGGGAACGATTGTCGGCGCCTGCCTGGGTAACGACGTCAACTTGCGGGATTTCGAGGGGCGCAGCGCGTTATTGCTGGGCAAGGCCAAGGACAACCGCGGCTCTTGCGCCGTTGGGCCGTTTATCCGGCTGTTCGACGACGGCTTTAACCTGGATCACGTGCGGGCCATGGAAGTCAGCCTGTCGGTTACGGGCGCGGACGGCTTCGAATTGCAGGGACAATCATCCATAGCCGAGATCAGCCGCGACCTAGGCGATCTGGCCGCCTATGCCTGCGGGGCCCACAATCAATTTCCGGACGGTCTGTTGCTGTTTACCGGCACCATGTTCGCCCCGACCGAGGACCGCGACGCGCCGGGCCAAGGCTTCACCCATCACCTGGGCGATATTGTCACTATCGCCAATCCCCTATTGGGCAGCCTGACCAATCAGATCAACCATACGGACAAAATCCCGCCCTGGACCTTTGGCATTGGCGCCCTGATGAAAAATCTGGCGGGGCGGGGCCTGTTATGAAACCCGAAGTCCGTGAACAATTGAGCGGAATTTCCACGGCCACCGTGACCATGCAATTGTTGAAGCGCGGCCTGCGCAGCTGTTTTATCACCGGCGCCAAACCCTTGAACCCGGACAATTGTCAGTTCGTGGCCGAGGCCTATACCCTGCGGTTCATTCCCATGCGCGAGGATTTAAGCCGGGTCGAGGTGCTGGGCGATCCGGAGTATCCGCCGCGCAAGGCGGTCGAGGATATTGCCCCCGGCCTGGCCCTGGTGATCGACGCCCGCGGCGAACCGGGCGCCGGCGTGATCGGCGATATTCTTGCCGCCCGCATGCACGAACGCGGCGTCGCGGCAGTGGTCAGTGACGGCCCGGTGCGGGACGGCGCCATTGTCGCGGCCGGCGGCCTGCCCGTGTTCTGCGCCGGCTACGCCGCCCCGGCCAGCCTGCACGTCCATTTCGGCGCCGATCTGCAGTGCCCCATCGCCTGCGGCGGCGTCGCGGTCATACCGGGCGATATTCTGGTCGGCGATGGTGACGGCGTCGTGGTGATACCGGCGGCAATGGCCGAAGAAGTCGCCCGCGACGGCGCGGAACAGGAACGCCTGGAAGGTTTTTTGAAATCGCGGGTCGAGGCGGGTCACCCCACGATCGGTACTTATCCGCCGAACGCGGAAACCCTGCAGGCCTACGAAGACTGGAAAGCCGGCGGTCAGAAAAATTAGGCTTCCTGAATGGCGCCCTCGCCCTGTTTTTTGGTCAGGGCGGTGAGCATGTTTTCCACCACGTCGCGGGTCAGACCGCGGGTGATGAAAACGATGCGGGAGCGGTGGTCGTCGTCGGGCCAAGCATCCAGCTGCACAGGCGGGTGGAACATGTGCTGGACGCCATGGACAACGACGGGCGTTTCGCTTTCCGCCACGTTCAACATGCCCTTGATGCGCAGAATGTCATCGCCCCGATAGGTGGTCAGCAATTCCAGCCAGCTGGCGACCTGTTCCCACGGCAGGCGTTCTTCAAGATAGACGCAATAGGCCTGGATCTGGTCACTGTGGCGGTTTTTGTCATGCTCGTGTTCGTGTTCGTCTTCGTGCTCATGGCCATGATCATCGTCGTACGCTTCAGCCTTGAGCCAGCGCTGAACATCCAGGCTCTTGGTTTCGGGATCGTACAGACCGGCGTTGAACAACAGCATCGGGTCGATCTCGCCATGGGCCGCGTGATGGATGGCGGCGGCCGGATTCAAACGCCGCAATTGGCCTTCCAATTTGGCGATGGCGTCATCATCGGCCATGTCCACCTTGGTGATCACCACGCGGTCGGCCACGGCGGCCTGTTTCACCGCCTCCTCATGCTGTTCCATGGTGTCCAGAGCCAACATCGCATCGGCCGTTGAAATGACGCCGTCCAGGCGGTAACGGCCCATCAGGAACGGATCGGACATCAGAGTATGAAGAATGGGCGCGGGATCGGCCAGGCCGGTGGTCTCGATCACCAGGCGATCAAAATCGGGGATTTCCTGTTTCGCCCGGCGCTTGAACAGATCCTTCAGGGTATCCACCAGCTCGCCCCGGATGGTGCAGCACAAACAGCCGCTCGACATTAGCACGATATCGTCGTCCACCTTCTCCACTAGCATGTTGTCGATGCCGATCTCGCCGAATTCGTTGATCACCACCGCCGTTTTGGCCATGTTGGGATGCTGGATCAGGCGGTTCAGCAGGGTTGTCTTGCCGCTGCCCAAGAATCCCGTGATCACCGATACGGGCAGGCTGTCGACCTCAACTTTTGCCATTCTGATCGTCCTCCAGCTCCGGCGCGTCGGTTAGGGGCTTGAACGGCAGCACTAGCATCCACAGCAGATTGGCGCAAACCGCGCCGCCATAGGCGGGCAAACCGATCCGCATGTCCCCGTGCCCCAGACCGGGTTGATCCCGGTAGGAGCCGAACAGGCGGTCCCACCAGGGCAGGTTGAAGCCGAAGTTGGTATTGTATTCCCGGCTTTCCACGGAATGATGCACCCGGTGCATGTCCGGCGTCACCACCAGCCAGCGCAGCCAGTGGTCCAGACCCAGGGGCAGGCGTACATTGGCATGGTTGAACATGGCGGTACCGTTCAACAGAACCTCGAAGATCAGCACGGCCAGGGCGGCGGGTCCGAGGATCAGCACCAAGGCCAGTTTGATGACCATGGAGGCAACGATTTCCAGGGGATGAAAACGCAGGGCGGTGGTGACATCGAAATCCGGGTCAGCATGATGCATGCGGTGCAGACGCCAGAACAGGGGGATCATATGAAACAGGCGATGCTGCCAATAGATCGCCATATCCAGCAAGGCGGCGGCGACCGCGACTTCCAGCCAGCCGGGCAAGCTGATCAGATTGAACAGACCGATATTGTTTTTTTCCGCCCAAAAAGCTGCACCGACCGCCAGAATGGGAAACAGCAGGCGCACTACCACGGTGTTCACCACGACGATGCCCAGATTACCGATCCAGCGCCACGGCTTGCTCTCGGTCAATGCCCTGCGGGGCGCGGCCATCTCCCACAACGCCATGATCACCAATACGCCCAAAAAAATAGACAGGCGGATCGTGCCCTCGTTTTGCATTATGCTGTCCGACATGATCGATATCCTGTTCGACGGCCCCAAAACGGCCGCTCATACCCTTGTTCTGGCCCATGGCGCCGGCGCGCCCATGGACAGCCCGTTCATGGATACCTTTGCCGCCGGCCTGGGCGCGCGCGGCATCCGCATCGCCCGCTTCGAATTCCCATATATGGTCAATCGCCGCGCAACCGGCAAGAATCGCCCGCCCGATCGACAGCCCATCCTATTGCAGACTTGGCGGGACGTCATCGCACAGTTAGGCGATCACCCAATTGCCGTCGGTGGCAAATCCATGGGCGGCCGCATGGCGTCGCTGCTGGCGGCGGAGCCTGACGCGCCAAATATCAGCGCCCTCGTCTGTCTAGGTTACCCCTTCCATCCGCCCGGCAAGCCGGACCGCCTGCGCACGGAACACCTGGCGGCGCTGGCCTCGCCTACCCTGATCGTGCAGGGCGAGCGCGACGCCCTGGGCAACCGGGACGAGGTGGAAGGTTACACCCTGTCAAAATCCATCTACCTGCACTGGTGCCCCGACGGCAACCACGACCTGACCCCCCGCAAACGCAGCGGTCATACGCAAGAAGCCAACTGGGACGGCGCCATGGACGCGGTGGCCGGGTTCCTGGCGTCGATCTAACCGCCGGTGCCACGGTACTCGGCGAGGGAGCCGGAATGCATGACCCGGCCCATCAGGGGGCGGCCGACGATATCTTCGGCCAGTAGCGCGGCCTCGATCAGGGCGTCCAGGTCGATGTCGGTTTCGATGCCCAGTTCGTGGCACAGATGGACCATATCCTCGGTACAGATATTGCCGGCGGCGGCGCGGTCCTTGACGATTGAGAAGGGGCAGCCGCCCAGGCCGCCGATGGAGCTGTCGAAATGACGCACGCCCATCTCCAGCGCGGCGAGAACGCAGGCGCTGCCCAGGCCGCGGTTGTCGTGCAGGTGCAAACCCACCTCAAGCTCCGGGTAGGCCTCCCGCACGGCGCCGATGCGCCGGCGAATGCTGTCCGGGCTGGCCCAGCCCATGCTGTCGTCAAGATCGATGCGGGGCAGGGCGCGGCCCTGCTGGCGAAACAGCTCGACCGTATGGTCGACCTCCGCCATCACATCGGCCACGGGCACCTCGCCCTCGAAATTGCAGCCGAAGGCGCACAGCACATAAACCTGTTCCAGCGGGACATTGTGCTTGTCATACAGCTCCGTCCATTGCGCCAGGCGGGCGCGGGCCTCCTGCTTTGTACAGTTGTTGTTGCTGAGACAGAAACCGTTGGAGGCGTAAAGAACGACACTGCCCAAATGATCAACCTGTGGTGCCGCCAGGGCCTGCTCGAAACCCCAGGGATTAAGCGCCAGGGCGGTATAGCGGATACCGGGGCGTTTCGTGATGGCGGCGAACAATTCAGCGCTGTCCGCCATATTCGGCACCACCTTGGGATTGACGAAGGACGCGGCCTGAATACGGGAAACCCCGGCGGCGGCAATCGCCTCGATCAACGCGACCCGGCGCGCCAGGGGAAACTGCCGGTTCTCGATCTGGAAGCCTTCGCGCGGGCCATGCTCGTGAAATATGACGCTCTCGGGCAGATCGGACATGGGCGCCACGCCTACCGCTTCTGCAGCAGGAATACGCCCTGTTCGCCGAACAAATTGGCCCGGCCGGGGGCGGCGCCGATGGCTTTGACGTTGCCGCGGCGGCCGAGGGTCAGGCCCTGTTCGATATGCAGGTCCATATCCTGGCACAAGGCCAGAAAATCCAGAATGGTGCAAAGGTGGATGTTGGCGGTGTCGTACCAGGGCACGGGCAGGTCGGAGGTCAACGGCATGCGGCCGCGCAGGGCCAGGGCCCAGCGCACCCGCCAATAGCCGAAATTAGGGAACGATACGATAGCGGAATGACCAATGCGCAGCATTTGCTCCAACACCAGGCGGGGGTAGTGGAGGACCTGCAGACTTTGACTGAGAATAACCACGTCGAAGGCGCCATTGGGGTAATCCACCAGATCCGCGTCCGCATCGCCCTGCACCACGGCCAGGCCGCGTGCCACGGAGGCGTTGACGCCGTCCTGGCTCAGTTCCATGCCGCGGCCATCAACTTCCCGCTCCAATTGGAGGAATTGCAATAGATCGCCATCGCCGCAGCCGATATCCAGGACCCGGGTACCGGACGGCACCATGCCGGCGATAATGGGAAAATCCGGGCGAATACCGCCCAGGCGCAGTTTTGGCACCGAAAGATCGATGGGCCGGTTCATGGTCTGGCGTGACCCGGGCTCTGCCTCTGGCCCAACCCGCGTCTATGCGCCGCCGCGTGCAGGAAACCGCCCAGGGTGGTGAACATTTCCCGCTCGTCCAGCAAAAAGGCGTCGTGACCCTTGTCGCTTTCCACTTCAACGAACGAGACCTTGGCGGCGGCAGCATTCAGGGCGCGCACCACGGCCTTGTTCTCGGCCGTCGGATACAGCCAGTCGGAGGTGAAGGAGACGATGCAGAATTCTGTTTCCGTATCGCGGAAGGCATTGGCCAAGGCGCCGTCATATTCCGCCGCCAGGTCAAAATAGTCCATGGCGCGGGTGATATAGAGGTAGGAATTGGCATCAAAGCGGTCCACGAACGAGGATCCCTGGTGGCGCAAATAGCTCTCCACCTGGAAATCGGCATCAAATCCAAAAGAAACTTTGGTCCGGTCCTGCAAATTGCGGTCGAACTTGTGCTGCAGGGCCGCTTCCGACAGATAGGTGATATGGGCCGCCATGCGGGCCACGGCCAGGCCCCGTTGCGGCACCACACCGTGGGCGTAGTAATCGCCGCCGTGCCAATTGGGATCGGCCATGATGGCTTGCCGTCCCACTTCGTGGAAACCGATGTTCTGCGCCGAATGGCGGGCGGCGGTGGCGATGGGGGCGGCGACATAGACCTGATCGGGATAATTCGCGGCCCATTGCAGCACCTGCATGCCGCCCATGGAGCCGCCCGTGACGCAGAATAGTTGTTCAATGCCAAGGTGATCGATCAGGCGTTTTTGCAGGCGCACCATGTCGGCAATGGTGATCACGGGAAAATTCAGGCCGTACGGCTTGCCCGTGGCCGTGTCGATATCCTTGGGGCCGGTGGTGCCCATACAGCCGCCCAGGACATTGGCGCAAATAACATAAAACCGGTCCGTATCCAGGGTCAGGCCGGGGCCGACCATGGTCTCCCACCAGCCGGGGCGGTCCGTCACCAGATTGCGGCCGGCCATGAATTGATCGCCGGTCAGGGCATGGCAAACCAGGATGGCGTTGGATTTATCCCCATTCAGCTCGCCATGGGTTTGATAGGCCACTTGTACCGGGGCCAGGGTACGCCCGGAATCCAAGGTCAGGGGCCGATCCTCGGTGATCGTGAAGGTTTCATGCACGGGCGCGAGGGCAGGCCCGGCGCCCTGGCCATCGGCCGCCGCAGTGATTACCTCGCCGGTTACGTCCCCTGATGGTTCGCCCGCTGTGCTCATAATCCCGAAATTTCCCGTAATTGCTTAGTGGGTACTAGGCAGGGGCCAAGGTGCTGTCAACGTAATCTTTACGGAGAATGCCCCACCGTTTGGCTTGCCCCTGGTGGAGGAGACGTGTATCACCGCCATCCGGGCCCAACTTGCGAACCGACCCACTTTTGGCGAGGACCACTGTAATGCCGAATGATGCGCCAGACCTAGACGAACTGCGCCGCCAGATTGATGCCATTGATGCCGATATGCACGAGAAGATCGTGCAGCGGATCGCGCTGATCGATCAGGTGGCGAAGGCCAAGGAGAGGATGGGGGGCGCTGCCCATGCCATGCGTCCGAACCGGGAAGCTGCCATGGCCCGCGAGTTGACGGAACGACACGAAGGGCAGCTGCAGACGGCATCGGTGATCCGTATTTGGCGCGAGTTGATCAATGGCGCAACGGCGTTGCAGGGCCCCTTCAGTGTTGCCGTATGCGCGCCGGAGCGTTCCGTCGGGTATTGGGACATGGCGCGCAATCATTTCGGCTCTTCCGTGCCGATGACATTGCACACATCCGCCACCTTGGTGCTGCGGCTGGTCGATGAAGAACCGGGCGCCATTGGTTTGCTGCCCCTGCCGCAAAATGGCGAGGATGCGCCCTGGTGGCCGGCGCTGGCCAGTCAGGCGGACGGCGCCTCGGGGCCCCGGGTAATTTGGCGGTTGCCGTTTTTCGCCTCCGCCACGGGCCAGTTCGAACGGTTGGAAGCCCTGGCCGTGGCCAAATTGACGCCCGAGGCCAGCGGCAATGATGCCACGTTGGTGGCCGTTGAAACCGATCGGGACGTTTCCCTGGCCCGGGTTATCGAACAATTGAGCCAATGCGGTTTCACACCGCACCCCATGGCCGTTCAGGAACTGGGTCATTCCAGCCAACGTCTGCAATTGATTGAGTTGGACGGGCTGGTCAGCAGAAACGACAAGGGCATGGTGGCGTTCCACGAGAAACTGGGCGACGATTTATCCCGGGTTGCCATTCTGGGCGCTTATCCCAGGGCCCTGGCCGCGGAGCAGTTGGAGCCTTCCAGATGACCACGCCGACGCCCCTTAAGGGTATCATGGACATCAGCCCCTATGTGGGCGGCGATGCATCGGTCGAGGGCATGGCCCGCATCGTCAAGCTATCATCGAACGAAGGCGCGACGGGCCCTTCGCCAAAGGCCGTCGCGGCCTTCGAGAAGGTCGGCGCTGATTTGCACCGTTATCCCGACGGCGGCGCGTCCGAACTGCGCGCCGGTCTGGCGGAGATGTATGGCCTGGATGTCAACCGCCTGATCTGCGGCAATGGCTCGGACGAGATTATCAGCCACCTGATCCATTCATACGCTGGTCCCGGTGACGAGGTGCTATATTCCGAACACGGCTTTCTAATGTATCCGTTGGGCGCCATGGCCAGCGGCGCCACGCCCGTGAAGGCCGCGGAAACCGATTACACGGCCTCGGTCGATGGCTTTTTGGCGGCCGTGACGGAACGGACAAAATTGGTTTTTGTCGCCAATCCCAACAATCCCACCGGCACCTATCTGCCGCAGTCCGAATTGCAGCGCCTGCGCGCCGGGCTGCCCGACGATGTTTTGCTGGTGATCGACAGCGCCTATGCCGAGTTCGTCAGCCGCAATGACTATGCGCCGGGCATCGAATTGGTCTCGGCCAATGACAACGTGGTGATGACCCGGACCTTTTCCAAGATCTATGGCCTGGCCGCCCTGCGCCTGGGCTGGGCCTATTGCCCGACCGAGGTGGCGATGGTCTTTCACCGGGTGCGCGGCCCCTTCAATGTCAATGCGGCGGCCCAGGCGGCCGGTTTGGCAGCCTTGCACGACGTCAAGCATACGGACGAGGCCCGCGCCCATAACGACCGCTGGCTGCCTTGGTTGCAGGATGAATGCGATCGTCTGGGACTGAAGTATATTCCCAGCGTCGGCAATTTCCTGACCATCGAGTTCGATGAAGATGGCCCTCGTTCGGCCAACGCCGCCCAGGAATTTCTACGCACCAAGGGCATTCTGCCCCGCGCCATTGCCGGCTATGGTCTGGCGGCGCATTTGCGCTTCACGATCGGCCTGGAAGAAGAAAACCGTGCCGTGATAGAGGCATTGGAAGCATTTTTGAGTGATACGAATGGCGACTGAGACCGAAACGCCCCATTTCAAACGGATGGCGCTGATCGGCGTCGGGCTGATCGGCTCTTCCATCGCGTTATCGGCCAAACGGGCCGGTCTGGTGGATTCCATTGTCGGCTGCGCCCGCACGGCCCGCACGCGGGAAAAGGCGGTGGAATTGGGCATCGTCGACGCCATGTACGAAGACCCGGCGGAGACCGTGGCGGGTGCCGATCTGGTCATCGTCTGCTCCCACCTGGGCAGCTATCCATCGGTGGGCGCGGCCATGGCGCCCGGCTTGGCGCCCGGCGCCATTGTCACCGATGTCGGTTCCGTCAAAGGCTGCGTCGCGCGTGATTTGGGACCCCATATTCCCGACGGCGTGCATCTGGTGCCGGGTCATCCCGTATCAGGCAGCGAGAAATCCGGCCCCGAGGCCGGCTTTGAAACTCTGTTCGATGACCGCTGGTGGATCCTGACGCCGGCCGAAGATGCCGACCAGGAGGTGGTACAACGGGTATCCGCTTTTGTTGAGGCGCTGGGCAGCCGGGTCGAAATCATGGACGCCAAACGCCACGATCTGGTTCTGGCTATCACGTCGCACCTGCCCCATTTGATCGCCTATAACATCGTCGGCACGGCGGATGATATGGAAACGATCACCCAGGGCGAAGTTGTCAAATATTCCGCCGGCGGCTTCCGCGACTTTACCCGCATCGCCGCCTCCGATCCGGAATTCTGGCGCGATGTCTTCCTCAACAACCGCGATGCGGTGCTGGAAACCATGGGCCGCTTCACCGAGGATTTGATCGCCCTGCAGCGGGCCATTCGCTGGGGCCAGGGTGACCAGCTGCTGGAGTTGTTTACCAACAGCCGGGACATCCGACACCGCATCATCCAGGCCGGACAGGACACCGACGCCCCCGATTTCGGCCGCCGCGCGGAGCCGCCGTCTGAGTCAGATTAGCGCAATTTGATCTAAACCGGGTCTATTGCACCGCTAAGGCCCCCAAATTAGCCACCGCCGCCGGGCCCAGAAAAAGCTGGCCATCCTGTAGCCGCACGGGCACCGACAGGACGCCACCACCAGCGGCGGCCAACAGACCCAACACGGCACGGGCGGCGATGGCGCCATTTTTATCCATCGACTTGGTGGCGACGGCGATGTCGAGCAATTGGTCGTGGCCCTTGATCCGCGCAGTCAGGGCGCCAATGGGCCGCATCCTCTCATCCAATGCCAGGCTGCCTGATGCGGTCAGCTCCATGTCGCCCCATTGCAGATGAAAGCGCCTGACTTCAATGGTACCGCCGTCATCGCGCCATTGGGCGATCGGCGTGGTCGAGGGGCCATGGTCCGACAGGCCGGTGACGGTCGTTTGCAGGTCCAACAGAGGGATTGTGCGCGATACCGCCGCCAAATGATCGGGCAGCACGCCTTCACCAATTTCAAGGCCGTCGCCGCGCAGGGCTACATCAATGTCGCCCGATGCGTCCGGCGTCATGCGGGCGTGAATTTGCAGCCGCCGTGCCCGGCCCGCGGCTTGCAATGTTTCCTCCAGCGCCGGCACAAGGCTGTAGCCAAGAAGCGGTTCCTTGATATCCAGGGACAGCCGCCCCATTTGGCCAGCCGCATCGGTCTGAACGCTGGCCATGGCCTCGCTGTTATCCAGTTCGAGGCGATACCAGGCGCCGTCGTGAGCCAGCGTGAAGCGGTGCTGCCCGCTCAAATCCAGCAGGATATGACGCGGCTGCCACAGATGGCGAACACCGCTGACATCATCGGTCTCCCACAGAAAGCCGCTTGAGTTGTCCCGCAAGTCCAGGCGCGGCCGGCTGATATCAACCCTGATCCGGAATGGATAGCCGCCAATCACAAAACCGCCGTGACTCGCCTTGTAAGTATCGGTAATTTGATCGGCGCTGGCCTGGGTTTGCTGCCGCACCTCCCCGGCGATATAGAACCAGACACCGGTCCAGGCCGCCACCACCGCGATCACCACCCCAATCAATACATAGTAACGCATCACACCCCTTCGTCCGCCCGCGACACGCAGGTCATTGAGATTGGTTGTCAAACCGGCGGCAGGCGGCTATTTCATAGCGGCACGTTATAGTAGGCCGCCATCGTGAATTCACCCCTGCCCGATTACACTATCCCCGATCTGAGCCTACCTCCAGGCGATCTATGGATCTTTGGCTATGGCTCCGTCATGTGGCGGCCGGGCTTTGACTATGAAGAACGCCGCACGGCCCGCCTGCACGGCTATCACCGGTCTTTGTGTGTCTGGTCCTGGGTGCACCGGGGTACCGAGGACAGCCCCGGCCTGGTGCTTGGACTGGACGTGGGCGGTTCCTGCAACGGCATCGCCTATCGGGTCAGGGAGAGCGAGAAGCATGACGCCGCCGACTACCTCTACCGCCGTGAACTGGTAACCGACGGCTACGAAGCCATGCTGCACCCAGTACATTTTGAGGGCAGCCCAGTCACCGCGCTGTGCTTTCGCGCCAACCGCGGCCACCCGCAATATGCCGGTAAGTTGGATCACCGCCATGCGGCGGATGTGGTGCGCCGCTCAGCCGGGGTTTCCGGCGCCAATCCCGAGTATGTGGCCAGCGCCGTGGAACAGTTGCGGGCCATGGGCATCAACGATCGCGCCCTTGGCACGATCAACGAGTTGGTGCGAACGGCAGGTTCCTAGACCACATAAGTAGAACATAGTTTAGTCGGACTTAAATTCCTTGGCGTGCAGCCAGGCGCCCAGCTCGCCCGTGGTGCCGTTCTTGTTCCAGGCGGCCAGCATCTCGGGCGCGGCCTCGGCGGCTTTTTGCCAGATCTCCGGCCCGCCCGTATTGGTCGCCAATTCCAGACGGTGGCCGTTTGGGTCAAAACAATAGATCGACTTGAACAGGGAATGATCGATTGGTCCGATAACGTCGACATCGTGGGATTCAATGCGTTCCTTGCAGGCCAGCAATGTATCCATGTCCGGCACCGAAAACGCGATGTGCTGCACCCATTCCGGCGTGTTGGGGTCTTTGCCCATGGTTGGTGAATTGGGCAATTCGAAAAACGCCAGATAGCTGCCGGGCC
>JABIRL010000301.1 GCA_018667855.1 Rhodospirillaceae bacterium | reverse complement strand
GCGGCGTCGCCGCCCGCCTTGATCATGGCCTCGCCCTGTTCCGGGCCGAACCGTTTGAGGATCTCTCGCGGATCTTCCTTCAGACCGGGAATAACCTGGCCGCCATTGCGGCCGGAGGCGCCCCAGCCGGGCTCTCCAGCTTCCAGTACCGCCACATCCGCGCCACCCAGGGCCAGATGCAGGGCTGCCGAAAGACCGGTAAAGCCGCCACCTACGATGGCCACATCGGCTTTTTGATCGCCCTCCATCGCCGGTGTCTCGATCGCCGGTGCGGCGGTTGCCGCCCAAAGTGACGGCGGCAGCGGCAAATTAGCGTATGATGCGTCGTTCATTGGCACATTGTAGCATGGGATTACGGCAAGGGAACGCAGCAAGGAATGTGGGCGAGATGGAGGCGACAGTGAAATATTTGGGCTTGGCATTGGTCGCCTATGCGGCCCTGGTGGCCGGTTGCGCCATGGTGCAGCGCAGCCTGATGTATTTTCCCGACGCCAACCTGCCGGCGCCGTCTCAGGGATTTGAAGCTGTAAGCTACCGGACCGCGGATGGTATTACCTTGACGTCCTGGTACCGCCCGGCCCTGAAGGGCTTTCCGACCCTGGTCTATTTCCAAGGCAACGGCGGCAATATTTCCCATCGCCTGTTCAAGACCCGACCCCTGTTCGAGGCCGGGCACGGTCTGCTGCTGGTGGGCTATCGCGGCTATGGCGGTAATCCCGGCAGCCCCAGCGAGGATGGCCTATACCATGACGCCCGTGCCGCCTTGGACTATCTGGCCGGCCAGGGTCTGCCGGGCGAACGGCTGGTGCTGGTGGGCGAGTCGCTAGGTAGCGGCGTCGCCGTGCGCATGGCGTCCGAAGCCAGGTTCAGGGCGGTGATATTGGAAGCGCCCTATACCTCGACCGTGGACGTGGGGCAGGCGGCGTATTTTTTCCTGCCCGTGCGTCTGATGATGTACGACCGTTTCCCCTCCATCGATCTGATCGCCGACATTCAGGCGCCATTGCTTTTGATCCATGGCGTGGACGACCGCATCATCCCCACTCGATTTGGCCGTCGTCTGTTCAAAGCCGCGCGGCAGCCGAAAGAGGCGCACTTCATACCCGATGCCGGCCACAACGATCTGTTTGAACATGGCCTGACCGATATCGAATTGGATTTTCTGGCGCGTCTGGCGAAACCGTCAGGTTAGCGGTGGTCCGCCAACTCGCTGCGCGTGGGCCAAGTAGCGACTGTCGCCGACTTCATCGTAATTCAGGCTCTGTTGATAGCCGTTCGCCCCTTCCGCCACGACAATCCGCGGTTCAGAGCCGGGGGTAACGCCGCCCATGGTTTCATGCAGGACCCGGCCGTCCATGTCCGGCCCATCGATCCCCAGTCCATGCAGGATCGTGGGCATAATGTCGATAATACCCGTGGGGACATCTATACGGTGCGCATTGGCGAACTGATTGCCGGAAAACGCCAATACGGTGCTGACTTCATAACCCGACAATCCGCCATGCAGACCGAACCCGATGGGAATTTCAGGGTTGTCATGCAGGCACCGGCCCAGCAGGCCGCCATGGGGCGCCGCCGCGTCACGGGCCAGGACAAAAACAATATCGCCGCTACGCCGATGATCGCACTGGGCGGCGACCAAGGGCAGGGTACCAGGCGGCGGGCCGCCCAGATCCCTGGCGAAAATCGGCCCGCACCAGGGCTGGGCCTGCAGCCAGGATACTAGCCGCAGCTGTTCGGCAATGTCATTCACATACAACGATCCAAAGGTGCCGGAGATCAATGTTGTTTCGGCCATGTCGAAGCCGGCATCGACGAAGACCTCCGGCAATTTCATGGCCTCGCCGTGGGTTGCCACATGGCCGTGGTCGGACATGGCGATGATTTGCAAGGTATCGCTGCGACCGCTGGCATCGCGCCATTGCAACAGACGGCCGAAGGCGGCATCGGCGTGGCGGATGGACTCGGCGGCTTCCTCGCTTTCGATGCCGCGATAATGATAGGGGGTGTCGGGGTCGGAAAACCATAATATGGCCGCCGCGGGGTCCCTTTGCGGCGCCACAACCTCCATATAGGCATCCACCACCCAATCAACCCGTGCCTTGTTGGGCAGTTCAGCCTCGGGTATGGGCCCCAGGCTATCGATAACGGTTTGTCCGGCCGCCGGCGTCGCGGATTTGTCCAGACCATGCAGGGAAAGGTTCAAATTGCCCAAAACCTCGGCCCGATGATGCAATATGCGGTTGCCCCCCGGCGTGCCGCATCCGACCACGGCCAGCTCCAATCCCGCATCGTGCAGGATCTCGCCCAGGCTGGGTGCTGTCAGGATACCATTCAGGGCATCGTCGGCGGTGCTTAAGGCATCAAAATCAGCCGTATTAAGAAAGCCACCGGCGGCCGGTTCCATAAATTTGTTGGCCACCATGCCGTGGCGGCCGGGATGGCAGCCGGTGATCAGGCTGGATTGATTGACCCGCGTCTCGGTCGGGAAAACGGCCCGGTTGTCGGTGCAATGGCTGCCCGACCGGAAAAACGCCGAAAGGTTCGGCATCAGCGCGTCATCAACCATATCGGGACGCAAGCCGTCGAAGGCGACGATGAGGAAACGAATATCTTTGTTCATGGCTTATTTTAACAAATTGCCGAGGCCCGTGCCAAATGCGATGATTTAACCAATGAACATGAATTTAGAAAATTGAAGTAGGAGCGAGACATGGCGCAGTTGAACGGTTCGGAAATCCTGGCGAAGGCATTGAAGCGGGAAGGGGTGGACGAGTTGTTCTTCCTTATGGGCGGGCCCATGTTGGCGGCGGAGGCGGCCAGCATCGACGAAGGCATCCGTTGTATCGATGTGCGCCACGAACAGGCAGCCGCCATGATGGCGCAGGCCTATAGCCGCCTGCAACAGCGTCCCGGCATTTGCATGGCGGCCTCCGGCCCGGCCACCATTAATCTCTCCACCGGCCTGGCCAATGCCTTAATCGATTGCTGCCCCGTGGTCGCCCTGGGCGGCGCCGGGCCGGTTTCAGGCTATGGCCGGCAGGTATTCCAGGAAATTGATCAGATGGACATCATGTCCGGTTGCGTCAAGTATGCCGCCCGGGTGCATGATGCCCGCCGCATCCCCGAAATGCTGAATACCGCCATGCAACGGGCCATGTCGGGCAAACCAGGCCCGGTCTATCTGGATTTGCCGGGCGATGTGCTCTACCAGATGGTCGACGAGGACAAGATCGACTGGTCCCTGTCCGGCCGGCCCCTCCTGGGCTCTCGCCCGCCGGCTGATCCGGCGCAGATCGAGGAATTGGTAGAGGCGTTGAGCAAGGCCGAACGGCCTGTGCTGCTGTCGGGCAGCGGTGTCATCTGGTCCCAGGCCTGGGACGAGCTGCATGCCCTGGTCGATGCCACGGGCATTCCATTTTACACCACTCCACAGGGCCGCGGCGTGGTGCCGGAGGATCATCCCTGCTGCTTTCCTTCCGCCCGCTCCACCGCGTTCCGGGATGCGGATCTGATCGCCGTAGTCGGCACCCGGCTGAATTACATCGTGGCGCACTTGGCCGCGCCGCGGTTTTCCGGCGATGCCACCATCGCCCGCATCGATATCGATGTTGATGAAATCGCCGAGAGCCCCCGGCCGCTGGACATCGGTATTGTCGCCGATGCCAAGGTGGCGTTGGGGCAGCTCAACAAGGCCATCGAAGGCAGGATCGATCCCGCACGCTATGAAGGTTGGCGCAGCAGTCTGGCCGAGAAAGAGGCGTCCAAACGAGCGGGACCGGGCAGTAATAGTCTGTCGGATGCGGTGCCGATCCATCCCCTGCGCCTGTGCGAGGAAGTCAAGAACTTCATGGACCGGGATGCCGTCCTGGTGGTGGATGGCCAGGAAATCCTGAACTACGGCCGCCAATCCATGCCCACTTATGCCCCGGGTCATCGCCTAAATTCCGGCCCCTTTGGCACCATGGGCGTGGGTCTGCCCTTTGGGCTGGGCGCCAAGGTGGCAAAGCCCGATACCCAGGTCATCGTGGTTCATGGCGACGGCTCGTTTGGCCTGAATGCCATGGAGCTGGATACCGCCGTGCGTCATAACATTCCGGTGTTGGTGGTGATCAGCCTGAATGGCGGCTGGACCGCTGATCCGGATCAGTCCAAGCCGGGTCGCAATCTAGGCTACACCCGCTATGACCAGATGGCGGAAGCCTTAGGCTGTTACAGTGAATATGTGGAGGAACCGGGCGATATCGCGGCTGCCCTGGCCCGGGCCCAGGCCAAGGTGGATGAAGGCATGGTGGCGGTGGTCAACGTCAAGACCGACTGGGCGGCCCAGGCGGTAACGCAACGGTTCGCCAGTTATTCGACCTAGTGGTGCCTAGCGCACCACGACATTTCAGGGTCTAAAAGCCGGCTTCGGGGTCTTCCAGATAGACCTCTTCCTCGGGCGTGTTGCTTCTTCCCATTGCTTTGTTGCGATGGGGGAAGCGGCCGTATTCGGCGATGATGTCGCGATGTTTGACGGCGGCTTCGTAGGACTTTTCGCCGTTTTCAGTGTCGCGGAGATTTTCGGCCAGGGCCACGCCCTGCTCCTGGTCGGCCAGATCCTCGCTATGGGTAAAGGGCAGGACAAAGAACTTGGCCACGAGTTGATCCAGCTCCTCCAGCCAACCGGCCTCCACGCCGCGCTTGGCGAAGGCCAGAACCTTGCCATCGTTGGCGAAGGCCTGGGCGGTGCCGCGAAAGACGTTGCGGCTAAATTGGTCCAGCAGGATCAATAGCGCCACGGTACCGTCCTTGCTGTGGGCCCAATGGTCCAAATCACCGGCCGCGGCTGCCGCCATGGTGGCGGCGAATTTGGCGCCGATTTCAGCGTCGAACTCGGAACCGCCCGCATCCTGGCGGGCGAACCAGATGTCCCGATGCTGCCCCCGTTCCGCCGTACCCGGCAGGCCGAACCAGAAATCCAGAACCTCGCGGCGGCTTACCACGCCCTGTTGCCGCAAGTCGCATTCCCGCTCATAGCCCTCTATCCGCTGTCGCCATTCAACGGGAAATGGATGTGCTTTAATCTTGGATGAATTCACATCCTTCACAAGCGCCGCGGTAAAACTGGCCGTGCAAACCAAGGGTCCGCCGACCTTGGTCATTTCAAAGCGGTGGCTGATTGAGGTCCGCCCCAGTTTCTCGACAAAAATGGCGATGTCCAGGCGTTCCCCGACGACGATGGGCGCATGAAAATCGAAATGCAGGGAGACCGCCGGATTGCCCATGTTCTGCTGTTTCAGCTGATAAAAGGTGTGCCCCAAAACAGCTTCGTACCAGAGTTCAAGCGCGTCGATGGCGATGGGGATGAAGCTGCCCGTATAGGCAATTTCCGCCGTGTCGCTGTCGCCCCAGTTGATGCGTCGGCGCACGGTAAAAGGTATGTCCCGCTGGGGCCTTTGTCCGTCAAAATCAGATGTGGGGATGGGGTCGTCGTCGGAATCATACATAGTACCATTATGCATCCATGGCGGCTGTTGCCAATCACCGCTACACTGTTGCCGATAGAGATTCTTTCCCCGCCATCCGAGGCTTTTCCTGTATGACGACCGCAGATGCCGCGCGAGACGACGATATATCGCCGCGCCCCATGCCCTGGTTATTGATCGCCGCAACCTGCCTGGCAACCTTCGCCATTACCGCCAGCGGCGTCACCCGGGCGCCGTTTCTGATCAATATGTCCCAGGATCTGAATGTCAGCCTGGCCATGGTGGCCAATTTGTTCGGCGTGACCTCGATTGCCTGGGGATTGTCCTCCTTCGTGGCGGGGGTTGGTTCGGACCGGATTGGCCGCCGGCCTTTTCTGATCGGTGCGCCCATAGCCTTGGCCGGAACCCTTGTTGGTGTCGCCCTGGGGCAGAGCTTCCTGTCTGTTGCCATTTGGGCCACTTTGGCGGGCGGCTGCAGCGGCCTCTTCACCGGCGTTAGCATGGCGGAAATTGCCGGCCGTGTCACCGATCGCCAGCGTGGGCGGGCCCTGGGCTGGATCATGGCCGGGCAATCCATGACATTGCTGGTCGGTGTGCCTATGGCGTCCTGGATCGGGGCATCCGTCGGTTGGCGTGGCGTCAATTATGTTGTCGGCGCCCTGTCCCTGGTTGGCGCCGTGGCAATGTTGGCCACGACCGCGACATCATCGGGTGGTATCACGGCCAAAACAAAATCCAAACCGCCACGCTTGCGCACGGCACTTTCAGGCACGGTATTGCGGCTGTTGAGTTGTGTTATCGCCGAACGCATCTGTTTTGGTCTCGCGGCCGTCTACTACGCGACTTTCATGCTGCAGACTTATGGCCTGTCATTGGAAGTTCTGGCCCTGCCGTTGGCGATCTTCGCGGCCGGCAATATTCTGGGTACCATCGGCGGCGGGCAACTTGGTGATCGGTTAAAGAACCGGATGTTGACCTTTGCCGTTGCTCTGATGGTCGCGGGTATCGTCGCCGTTCTATTATTCGGCTGGCAAGTGGGCGTATCGGTATCCACCGGTTTGGGTTTCGCCTTCATGTTTTTCAATGCCCTTTCCCGGCCGTCGCTGATGGCGTCCCTGGCTAATGTGCCGCCGGAAGTGCGCGGCACTGTAATGGGGCTGAACAGCACCGCCGCCTCCGCTGGCTGGTTGGGCGCGGCGGCCATCGGTGGATGGATATTATCCACGGTCGGGTTTGCCGGTTTCGGTCCGTTTTCGGCATTGCTGGCCATCCTGGGTGGCATCCTGGCATTATCGGGGCGGCGTTAGGGGGAGAGAGCAATGGCGAAGACATACCAACTGACGGTCAATGGCGCCGTCAGGGCAGTTGAAGCGGCGGCTTCGATGCCCTTGATCTATGTGCTGCGCAATGAGCTGGGTTTGACGGGAACTCATTACGGCTGCGGCCTGGAACAATGCGGCAGTTGCATGGTGCTGATTGATGGTGAACCCGGCCATGCCTGTACCAGCGCGATGGATTCCGTCGCCGGAAAGGCCATCGAAACCATCGAAAATATCGGCACGGAAGCTGAACCGCACCCCTTGCAACAGGCTTTCATGGAGGAACAGGCCGGGCAATGCGGCTATTGCCTCTCGGGCATTCTGATCAGCGCCAAGGCCCTGCTGGACGAAAATCCCAATCCTGACCGGGCTGATATTGTTGCCGCCCTGGATAGCCATTTGTGCCGCTGCGGCGCTCATGTTCGGATCATAAGGGCGATCGAACGCGCCGCTGCCCGGATGCGCGGGGAGGTAACCCCATGAGTGCCGAACGCCCGACAAATCTGACCATCAATGCCCGGTTCGACATGTGGTTGAAGTTTCAGGCGGACGAAACCGTGCGCGTTGCCACCGGCAAGGTGGAGATCGGCCAAGGCGTTGTCACCGCGTTGTCGCAAATCGCGGCCGAAGAGTTGGATCTATCGTTGGATCAGGTGGTCATGCTGTCGGGCGATTCCGACCAGGGGCCCAACGAACGCTATACCTCCTCCAGCCTGTCCATCATGGATTCCGGCGCGGCGATCCGGGCCGTTTGCGCCGAGGCGCGGGATTTGTTGTTGAGCCGGGCGGCGTTGCGTCTGAATTGCAGCGGTGACCAGCTCAGCGTTGTGGAGGGTTCATTCCTGGTCGATGGCGCGGCGTCCGATCTGAATTACTGGGACCTGGCGCATGAAATTGATTGGAGCCAGGCGCCCGAGGGAGACGCGAAGGCAAAAGCGGCCAAGGACTACCGCATCGTCGGCCAAAGCATCCCCAGAGCCGACCTGACGGAAAAGCTCCATGGCGGGGCGTTCATCCATGATTGGCTGCCCGAAGGCGTGCTGCACGCCCGTGTTCTGCGTCAACCGGGACCAGGCGCGGTTTTGCGTAGCCTTGATGAGGCGGCTATCGGACGCGCCGCCGGCGGCGATATCGAGGTTCTGCGGGAAGAGAATTTCGTGGCCTTCGTGGGTGCAGACGAAGCGGTCGTGGAAGCGGCCGCCGCCGCCGCGCCCGCGCACGCCCAATGGGACGGTGCGCCGGTGATCGACGCCGCCCAACAAGATGGCGCATGGCTGCGGGGCCAGGCGTCCGACGACCGCATATTCGGGGCGCCGGAAGAGGCGGAGATAGCCGGTGACCGGGTTCAGGCGACGTTTTCCAGGCCCTATATCGCCCATGCTTCCCTGGCGCCGTCATGTGCCCTGGCGCTTTACGAAGACGAGCATTTGACCATTTGGTCCCACGGCCAGGGCATGCATCCGTTGCGGCACAATGTTGCCGATGTGCTGGGGTTGGACAACGGATCGGTCACCGCCCTGCATATGTATGGCGCCGGCTGCTATGGCCACAATGGGGCCGATGATGCGGCACTGGATGCCGCGATCATCGCGATGCGCATGCCGGGCCGGCATATCCGCTTGCAATGGCGCCGGGAGGAGGAGTTCGGCTTCGAACCGTTCGGCCCCGCCATGCTGATTGATCTCTCCGTCCGCGTGGATGATGCGGGCCGGCCGGCGGACTGGACGGCCGAGATTTGGAGCCCAACCCACGTACAACGGCCCGGCAGCGGCAGCGGTTATCTGCTGGCGGCGGAGGCATTGGCCAACCCCCCCGATGCGCTCGAGCCTTGGGATCCGCCCGAGGCAGCGGGCGGCGGCGGCACCCGCAACGCCAAACCCTATTATGACATTCCCAATAGCCGTATTCACCATCATCTGGTCACCAACGCGCCGGTGCGCACCTCGGCCCTGCGGACCTTGGGTGCCTTGCCGAACGTCTTCGCCTTGGAAGCCATGATGGATGAGCTGGCCATGAAGGCCGGGATTGATCCCTTGGACTACCGTCTGTCCCTGTTGTCGGATCCGCGGGCTGCCGCCGTTCTTAGCGCGGTCGCGGCGCGTGCCAATTGGGCCGAACGGGGCCCGGGTGGGGAGGGACGGGGCGTTGGGATCGCCTTCTCCCGTTATAAAAACATGGCTGCCTACGCCGCTGTTGTCGTGGCCCTTAACGTGGATGAAGAGGTGCATCTGGAGAAAATCTGGGTCGTGGCGGACGCCGGCCTGGTGATCAATCCCGATGGTATCTGCAATCAACTGGAAGGCGGCGCGATACAGGGTGCCTCCTGGACCTTAAAGGAACAGGTGCAAATGCAGGGCAGCGGCGTCACCTCATTGGATTGGGACAGCTACCAGATTCTTCGGTTCAGCGAAATTCCGGAAATCGAAGTGGAAGTCCTCGATCAGCCCGAGCAACCATCCCTCGGCGTGGGTGAATGTTCCGTGTCGCCGACGGCGGCGGCCATCGGCAACGCCGTGGCCCATGCCCTGGGCGTGCGCATCCATGACATGCCGCTGTCTCGGCAGCGGATCATGGCGACGTTGCTGGAACAAACGTCAAATTAGGCGATGCTCCTTAGACGATGCCCTTTTCCTGCAGGGCGGCGATATCGTCGGCGCTCATATCCAGATATTCGCCATAGATGGCCGCATTGTCGGCGCCCAGGTCGCGGGCGGTGTGGCGCACCTCGCCCGGTGTGTTGGTCAATTTCGGCACCACGTTTTGCAGCCGAACTTCACCGTAATCGTGGTCCTCAACCGCCACGATGGCTTCACGGGCCAGGAACTGCGGGTCATTGAAAATCTGGCTGATCGAATAGATCGGCGCCAGGGTGCCGCCCTCCTGCTCGAACTTCTGGATGGCTTCGGCCTGGGTGTGGGTGGCGAACCATTCCGTGAAGATCACATCTAACTCGGCCCGGTTCTCGAACCGTTTCGGGTTCGAGGTATATTTCGGATCCTCCAGCATCTCCGGCCGCCCGACCGCCCGGGCATTGCCCTTGAAGGTCGCCTGGGTGCTGCCCGATAGCGAAACGAACTGATCGTCGGAAGTGCGGAAGACATTGGCGGGCGCCGAATAGTGGGAGGCATTGCCGGTGCGTTGAGGTTCCTCGTTCAACTGGTCATATTGGATGGTCTGCGAATCCAATAGGCGGAATGTCGCTTCCGTCATGGACAGATCAATCTCCTCGCCGCCCTTGATGGTGCCGCGCTCCCGGCCCAGCAGGGCCATGAGGACCGCGTTGCAGGCGAACAGACCGCCGATGGAATCGCCGATGGGATAGCCGTTATGCATGGGTGAACGATCCGGATCACCGGTGATATAGGCCAGGCCTGACATGGCCTCGAATATTCGCGCGAAGCCCGGCTTGTTGGCATAGGGGCCGGTCTGGCCGAACGCCGTGGCGCGCAGGATGATCAGGTTCGGGTTGGCTTTCCACAAGGTTTCCTTGTCCAGACCCCAGCGTGCTAGAGTGCCGGTACGGAAGTTTTCCAGCAAAACATCGAACTTCGGGATCATCCGCAACAGCAACTCCGCGCCCTCGGGCTTGCGCAGATCCAGGGTGATGAATTTCTTGTTGCGGTTGGCGGCCTTCCACCAGACCGATTTACCGTCCTTGAAAGGCGGAAAGCTGCGCAAGCCGTCGCCGGTGCCCGGTAGTTCCGCCTTCACCACTTCGGCACCGAAATCAGCCATCATGGTGCCGGCCAGGGGGGCGGCTAGAATAGTTGCGATATCCAAAACCCGGATACCTTCCAATGGACCGCTCATGTCATTACGCCTTTTTTATACATCGATGGTGTTTCCCGCCGGAATAATACGGCACCGCCCGCTCCAGGCAAGACATTAGGACATGATTTTCGTGAAGATCATCAACCCGATGACGACACCTGTCACCCAGGTAAAGGTATTTCGAAAACCCGTCGGCTCCTTGCGCAACAGGATCTGGAAACACATTTTGGCGCCCGCGAAGGCCAATGCGCACAACCAGGGTCCTAAACCGTAGACCAGTGTCCTGACCCACCGGCCAACGGGGCGAAGCTCGCTGTATTCGTTGTAAAACGAATGCGCGGCCAGCAGAATTGCGGCGGTAATGAATATGGCGGTCAGGAGGTTGATTTGCTTCATGCTGTATTTGGAGATATTTGTGACAATGCGTCGTTGCCTATGATTACCACGTTATACCTTTGGATCGGAGGGCCTGATGAAAATATTGGTCGTCATTTTGTCGGTATTGCTCATTCCCGTGGTCGGCAGCGCGGGCGAGGCGCCGGCGCAGCCGGTTGACATGGATAAATTGCTGCAGGATCTCCGTGACCTTGATGGCAGCACGGATATGCAGGGTGATCACGTGGTCGGTGAAAACCTATGTTGAGATTGCTTGGTTACGCCGTTCGATAAGGCACCGAGTTGGATTTAACACCGGCACGGGACAGTGTACCATAGCTGCCAAATCCTGGGATCGACCCGAGGGAAAAAGGGAGTTTGCGTGATGGCGGTTGTCGGTATCGAGGAGATATTCCTCAAGGTCCGTAACATGGAAAATGCCCTTGAGTTTTACAACGGCATGTTGGGGATTCCGCTGGATAAGCGCGATGATGAACGGACCTATCTGCAGATGGAACGTGGCCATCTGGTATTGCAGATGGAAGTCAATACCGGCCGCCATCAGGGCGGCGGACCACTGCATTTCGCCTTGACCGTGACGGAGGAGACCTTTGACGAGATCATGGAGAAATTCGTCGGCAGCCGCTATTTCACCCGCGGCCCTTATGGCGAACGGGGCGTGGGCCGGGCCCTCTTCATGATGGACCCCGACGGCAACGAAGCCGAAATCAACACCCGCTACCTATACGGTGTGCCGCAGCGCTGATTTCGAACTCCGCCGTCTATTCCTAATTCAACCGCACATATTCGAAATCAATCGCCTGGTTGTTGATGCCGCGGGCGGGCGGGGCGATCCAGTTGGCGTATTTGCCGGGTTCGGTGACCGGCTGCATCAGGCCAATGACATAGGCGCGGTCTTCGTCCGTGGGCAGCCATTTGCCGTGGTTTTGGGTCCAGTCGGCTTCGGTGATGACCTGGCCGTTTGGATCGACCCGCATGCCGCCGATGTTCGCCTGGTTGAAACTGCCAATCTGCCGATTGAAGGCGCGATGGGGCAGTTTCAGTTCGAAATCAATGCCCTGGCGTTTGATGATCTGGTTCCAGCGGCGGACGCCACGGTCACAGTCGGTGACATAGTCGTCCCGCAGGCGTTCGTTGATCACAGTCAGGGCGTTGTCCTCGCGGGTGACGAATTTTTCGCCCTCCAGTTCCAGGATCGGATAGAGGTCGTTGCCCAGCTTGTGGTCGTCGTCGATCTTGGTTTCCTCGAACCGGCCCTTCAGGCCCATGGAATAGAAGTTGGCGGCGTTGGTGGAGCGTTCCGAGCCGAACAGATCCAACGAGACCGAGAAGTGGAAATTCAGGTATTTCTGGATCATCGGCAGATCGATGCCACCCATGTCCCGAACCTTGTCCTCGCCATGTTCCTTCATCATTTCGCAGGCCCGTTGGATGACCCGGCCGACACCGGTTTCGCCCACGAACATATGATGGGCCTCTTCCGTCAACATGAAACGGCAGGTCCGCGAAAGAGGATCGAAGCCGCTTTCCGCCAGTGAAGCCAATTGATATTTGCCGTCCCGATCGGTGAAATAGGTGAACATGTAGAACGACAGCCAATCCGGCGTTTCTTCGTTGAAGGCACCCAGGATGCGCGGCTTGTCCACATCGCCGGAATGGCGTTGCAGCATCTGTTCCGCTTCCTCCCGCCCGTCGCGGCCGAAATAGCCGTGCAGCAGGTAAACCATGGCCCACAGATGGCGGCCTTCCTCCACATTGACCTGAAACAGATTGCGCAGATCGTATAGAGATGGCGCCGTCAGGCCCAATTGCCGCTGTTGCTCCACCGAGGCCGGCTCGGTATCGCCTTGCGTCACGATAAGGCGGCGCAGGTTGCCGCGATACTCGCCCGGTACGTCCTGCCAGGCGGCCTCGCCCTTATGTTCGCCGAAATTGACCTTGCGGTCGGCCTCGGGCTCGGCCAGGAAGATGCCCCAGCGGTAGTCGGGCATTTTGACATGGCCGAAATTGGCCCAGCCCTTGGAATCCACGCTGATGGCGGTACGCAGATAGACGTCATGGGTCTGAAACTCGGTCGGCCCCATCTCCCGCCACCAATTTAGATAATTCGGCTGCCAGGCCTCCAGGGCCCGTTG
>JABIRL010000323.1 GCA_018667855.1 Rhodospirillaceae bacterium | reverse complement strand
AGCGCATCACACTGGGGGTGTGGGGGTCGGTGGTTCGAATCCACTCGCTCCGACCAAATTTCGGTTGGTAAAATGGGGTCGGTCCCGGTGGGTCCGGCCCCTTTTTATGGTTTCTCAATATTAAGATTAATAAATTTCTTTATCTTGCTGTAAACAAACAAGAATGAATCGAAGTCTTAAATTCAAACAGCCTGACGCACGGGCAATCCGGGCCCGGCCGTTGATCGCGGCCTGGCTTTTGTTCGTGGCTGTCATGGTTGCGGCCATGGTGATCTTGGGCGGGGCGACACGGCTGACCCATTCCGGCCTTTCCATGGTGCAATGGCAGCCGCTGATGGGCATCCTGCCCCCTGTCGACGAGGCAGCCTGGCGGGATGTTTTTGCCCGCTACAAGCAATATCCGGAATATCTACGGATCAACCAAGGCATGACCCTGGATGAATTCAAGGGCATTTTTTATTTCGAATATTCCCATCGTATCTTTGGCCGCGTCATTGGTCTGGTGTTCGCGATACCCTTCATTTTCTTCCTGCTCAGCGGACGTATCGAACGGCGGCGTTGGTTGGTCCTGTTCGGCTTACTGTTGGCCGGCGGTCTGCAGGGTCTGATTGGCTGGTGGATGGTAAAAAGTGGCCTGGTTGACCAGCCCGACGTGAGCCAATATCGCCTGGCGGTTCATCTGGGCATGGCGTTTTTGATATTGGGCGGCCTGATCTGGGTGGCGCTCGACTTGCTTGCCCAGCCGTCGCCCGCGCCTAAAGTTGGTGGGAAGGGGTTGTTGTGGTCCAAACTGGTGGTCGTAGTAATTTTTATCCAGGTCTTGTCCGGCGCCCTGGTCGCGGGCCTTGATGGCGGCCTGGTCTACAACAGTTTCCCCATGATGAATGAATATTGGCTGCCGCCGGAGCTGGGGGATCTTTCGCCGGGCTGGCTTAATCTGTTCGAGAACCCGGTGACGGTGCAATTCGATCACCGCATCGGTGCCTACGTCTGCACATTGGCGGTGTTGGCCCTATGGTTCCGTATGCGCGGCCTGGCCCTGGCCCCGTTGACCCGCCGCGCCCTGCATATGACTCTGGCGGCGTTGGTGCTGCAATTGGCCCTTGGTATCGTCACGCTGCTATGGATCGTTCCCGTGCCACTGGCCATACTGCACCAGGGCGGGGCGTTGGTGTTATTTGCCGCCGCCGTGCACTTGATGTTTCGTCTGCATCAACGCCAAGGGGAGTAACGGAGAATGGCAGAGCCGATCCTGTTGTATATGACCTGCGCCAATGTCGAGGAGGCCAAGACCATCGCCCGCACCCTGGTCGAAGAACGCCTGATTGCCTGTGCCAATATTCTCGGACCCATGACATCGGTCTACCGTTGGGAGGGCGAGGTGGCGGAGGACGAAGAAATTGCCGTCTTGCTGAAGACCCACCGCGATAAGACCGCATCGGTAACGAAGCGGATCAAGGCCATGCATTCCAATGATCTGCCCTGTGTCATTGGCCTGCCGATCCAGGACGGAAATCCCGAATTTCTGACCTGGCTAACGGACGAGGTCGGCTAAAAGGCATGACGGGACCAGTACAGAGTACCGCACCGTCCGCGGGCCCGACAGCGACGGTCGCCTTGGGGTTCGCCAGTGCCGCGCATACCTATTCGCACATGTTCGTGCTGTTTTTTGCCACCGTGGTTCTGGTGTTGGAACGGGTCTGGCAGTTGCCCTATGCCGAGTTGTTCGCCCTTTCCATACCCGGCGCCGTGATGTATGGCGTGGCGGCGTTGCCGGCCGGCTGGCTGGCGGATCGGTGGAGCGCCGCCGGCATGATCGCGATCTTTTTCATTGGCACCGGACTGGCATCGATCCTGACTGGCCTGGCCACGGGGCCGTGGCAATTGGCGGCGGGTTTGACGGCGATTGGAACCTTTGCCGCTATTTATCACCCCGTCGGTGTGCCCTGGTTGATCAAGCACAGCCGCAATCATGGTCGGGCCCTTGGTATCAATGGCGTATTCGGCTCCGGCGGGACCGCCGTCGCCGCGTTGCTGGCCGGCGCGTTGGCCGATCTATGGGGTTGGCGCGCAGCCTTTATCGTGCCGGGTGCGCTGTGCCTGGGCACCGGCCTGATCTTTATCCTGGCCATGCGCCTGCGTCTGATTATCGAAAGCGAGGGCGAGGCGGCGCCCAGTCCGCCGCCTCAGGCCGCTGACCGCCGCCGGGCCTTCATCATGCTCGCTATCACCGTGGTTTGCGGCGGCTTGATCTATCAATTGACGGCCTATGCCATGCCGAAAATTTTCGAGGAACGGCTGTTTGATTTCGCCGGCCAGTCCGTCCTGGGCATCGGCGGCTTTGTCAGT
>JABIRL010000299.1 GCA_018667855.1 Rhodospirillaceae bacterium | reverse complement strand
TTGACCGCCATGTGCGGCGGCGTTGATGGCGCCCGTTGGCGCGAGCGGGCGCAATTGCACCTGACCTTGCGCTTTCTGGGTGAGATCGACGGCGCCATGGCACGGGACATCGACGATGTGCTGTCGCAAATCACCATGCCGCCATTCGATCTGGTCCTGCGTCGCACGGGTTTTTTCAATGAACGCCAGCTGGCGCGCGTCCTGTGGGCCGGGGTCGAGGACGACAGCGCGCTGCGGAAGCTATACGGTAAAATCCAGCACGGACTGGGCGTCATTGGGATAGAGGCGGAACATCGCCGCTATCATCCGCACGTCACCCTGGCGCGCCTAAACGGTATTTCCGCCCTGGAGGCAGAGGGTTATGCGGCCCGCTACAGCGAATATGCCTCGCCCCCCTTCACGGTGGACCGTTTCTGCCTGTATTCCTCCCACCTGGCGCGGGACGGCGCGATCCATACGTTGGAAGCGGATTATGTCCTGGATTAGGCCTTGGAACCGGTTGCGCTGGCCCGGCATCCTGCTGGCCATCATCCTGATCCAAGCCGGCAGCGCCGGCGCCGACTTTCGCGCCGGACTGAAAGCTTACGGCGACGGCAATTTCGCCACCGCAAGGGCGCAATGGGAGGGCGAGAGCGGCGCTGATATGGCCATGGCCCACTACCGCCTCGGTCTGATGATCACATATGGCACCGGCGTCGTGGCGGATCCCGATACCGGGCTTGCCTGGTTGCGTCAGGCCGCCGGCGAAGGCTCGATCCTGGCGCAACTGGATCTGGCGGAAATGCTGTTCAATGGCCGCGGCCTGCCGAAGAATTATGAAGAGGCCTTTAATTGGAGCACAGCAGCAGCCAAATCCGGCAGTGCCCTGGCGCGATATTACCTAGGCCGGCACTATGATCGGGGCCTGGGCGTGGCGCTTGATTATCGCGCCGCCCTGGAGCATTTGAAATTTGCCGCCGAGAAAGGCATCGCCCCGGCCCAGAGGCGCCTGGGTCAGTATTTGTCCGCCGGCATCACCGTTGATCCGGACCCGGACGCAGCCCTGCCCTGGTTCGAACGGGCCGCGAAAGCCGACGACGCCCCGGCCCAGTATGAGATGGGCCAACGCTATCAATTCGGCCGGACGGTGGACAAGGATCTAAAAAAGGCGAAACAGTTTTATGGCCAGGCGGCGGCGGGCGGCCATGGCAAGGCACAGCACGACCTGGCCATGGTCCACATCCAGGGCCTGGCCGGCGACATTGATCTAAAGGAAGGCCGGTTCTGGCTGCAACGGGCCGCCGCCGCCGGCCTTGCCCAATCGCAATTTCAGCTCGGCCGGCTGCTGCTGACGGACCTGGCCCGGCCGCTGTTTACCTACATGGCATTTGAGTGGATCGCACAGGCCCGGCGGCAAAACTCCGTCGGCGCGAATGAATTGATGGCCGCGCTGGCCAAGCAGTTGCCGACCCGTGCCGGGCGCGACAATCCGCGCGGCAAGATTGACATGGACGCCACCGCACTCTGCCTGCTCGCCTATACCCTGGCCGCCTGGCGGAACATTGATGAAGATTGCGCAAAGCCGGCGGAATTGAACCAAGTGGTGGCGCAATACGTCATGGGTCAGGTCAACGAGACCGGTTCGGGCCGGGCAAAGGATCCGGACAAGGCCTATCAATGGTACCGCCGGGCGGCGGCGGCCGGTCTGCCCCGGGCCCAGAACGCCCTGGGGCGCATGTTGATGCGAGGCCTTGGTACGACGGCCTCTGCCACCGGCGGCGCCAACTGGGTGCGGCGGGCGGCCAAACAAGGTTATCCGCCGGCGCAATTTAATCTGGGCTATATGCATCAGCAGGGCCTCGGCGTCGAACGGCACCGGGTGGCGGCGGCAAACTGGTACCGCCACGCAGCTGTACAAGGTCACGCCCGGGCGCAATACAATCTGGCGACCCGCATCATGGCTGCCGACGGCCTGCCCCGTGACCCGGTGCAAGCCTATAAATGGCTGTTGTTGGCGGAAATTCCCCAGGGCGTCGACCAAAAGGAAGGCCCCGAGCTGGCCCGGCGTTCCCGCCGCGCCCAGCGTCTGTTGGCCGCCACCATGACGCCGGCGCAATTAGACAAGGCCCACGCCCAGGCCACGGAATTTCGACCAAAGGTGGCGCCATGAGCGATCAACTGCGCGGCCAACGCCGTAATGAGGCGCTGGCCGGACTATCGGGATGGAATCTGCAAGACGACCGGGACGCCATCGCAAAATCCTTCACCTTCAAGGATTTCAATGCAGCCTTCGCCTTCATGACCCGCATCGCCCTGAAGGCCGAGCAGATGAACCATCACCCGGAATGGTCAAACGTATACAACCGGGTTGATATCGTCCTGACCAGCCACGATGTGGCCGGGCTGAGTGAACGAGATATCACGCTTGCCGGCTACATCGACGAGATTTTTGATACCTAGCGCATGTCGCGTTCAATTGAACGCGTGGCCATGCGCTAAAACCTTTAAGATAGAGCAACTTATCCGCGGTCAATTGAATCCAATTGACCGCGGGTTGCTCTAGCGCGGTGCCATGCGGATGGCGCCATCCAGGCGGATGGTCTCGCCGTTCAGCATGACATTCTCGACGATCTGCCGGGCCAATTGCGCGTATTCGCCGGGCTGTCCCAGTTTTTGGGGAAAGGGCACGCTGTTGGCCAGGGATTGACGAACATCATCGGGCAAAGTGCCCAACAGCGGTGTTTCGAAAATGCCCGGCGCAATGGTGCAGACGCGGATACCCTTGTCTGCCAGGTCCCGGGCCACGGGCAGGGTCATGCCAACGATCCCGCCTTTGGAGGCGGAATAGGCGGCTTGGCCGATTTGGCCGTCATAGGCCGCGACCGATGCGGTGTTGATCACCACGCCCCGTTCGCCATGGTCCAACGGGTCCAGCCCGACCATGTCGGTGCTGACGAGGCGAATGCAGTTGAAGGTGCCGATCAGGTTGATCTTGATGATCCGTTCGAACTGATCCAGGGGATGCGCTTCACCGCGCGAAGTAGTCTTGACCGCAACGCCGGTGCCGGCGCAATTGACCAGGATACGGGCCGTGCCCAGGGCTTCCCTGGTCTCGCCGATCGCGGCGATGACGCCGTCTTCCGAGGTCACATCGCATTTACAGAAGACGCCGCCGATCTCCTTGGCGATCGCCATGCCCTTGTCTTCCTGAATGTCCCAGATCGCCACTTTGGCGCCGGCGCCGGCCAGCTCCCTGGCCGTACCTTCGCCCAGGCCCGAAGCGCCGCCAGTGATAATCGCTACCTGTCCATCAACTTGCATGATTTGCCGTTCCTTCTGTTGAGACTCTGTTGCCGCCTCATAGCAGATGGCCTACTTCTCGGCAATCGCCGCAACGGGGAGTCGCCCCGGCATGTTGCTACGTCGGGGGAACGGCGGACGGATCGATCGCGGGCTGGGTTGCGGCTATGTAATAGCCCCGGTTTGGCATAAACTGGACGGCTTATTTGCATGGAGCGCACCGTGACTGAAACGTCGACCGAAACACCGATGTGGCAACCGAACGAACTGCAAGCCGCGACCACGAATATGGGACGCTTCATGACCGAAGTGACCCATCGCTGGGCGGTCGAGGTGCCCGATTATGCCGCTCTCCATCAATGGTCGGTCAATCACCGGGAAGATTTCTGGACCACCGTCTGGGATTTCTGCGCCGTGCGCGCCGCCACCCGGGGCAAGCTGACGCTGCGAAACGGCGATGCCATGCCGGGCGCCGAATGGTTTCCCGAAGCACGGCTGAACTTCGCCGAGAACCTGCTGCGCGGCGAGGGATCGGAGGCGGCGATTATTTTTTGGGGCGAGGACCGCATCAAGCGCAGCTTGAGCCATGACGATCTGCGCGAACAGGTCTCGCGCCTGCAACAGGCCCTGCGCGCCATGGGCGTGGGCGTGGGCGACCGGGTCGCGGGTTTTCTGCCCAATCTGCCGGAAACCGTCATCGCCATGCTGGCCGCTACCTCTTTGGGCGCGGTCTGGTCTTCGTGCTCGCCGGATTTCGGCGTCCAGGGTGTGCTGGATCGGTTCGGACAGATCGAACCCAAGGTATTGTTCGTGGCGGACGGCTATTTCTATGGCGGCAAGGAATTCGATTGCCTGGACAAGGTGAAGGGCATCACCGCGCAACTGCCCGGCGTGGAGCAACTGGTCGTGATACCTTACATGCGGCCGGCCCCGCCCCTGGAAGGTTTGGACGGCAGCATTCTATGGGATGATTTTCTGGCGCCGCACACCGCAGGGGAGATCGAATATACCCGCGTACCCTTCAACTCACCGCTTTATATCATGTATTCATCGGGCACCACGGGGGCGCCGAAATGTATCGTGCATGGGGTTGGCGGCACCCTTTTGCAGCATCTGAAGGAACATCAGCTGCATGCCGACGTACGTCCCGGCGACCGGGTGTTTTTCTTCACGACCTGCGGCTGGATGATGTGGAACTGGCTGGTCTCCGCCCTCGCCTCCAAGGCGACGATCCTGTTGTTTGACGGCCTGCCCGCCCATCCCGACGGCAATATTCTATTCGATTTCGCCCAGGCCGAAGGCGCGACCCATTTTGGTACTTCGGCCAAATGGCTGGATTCCATCGCCAAGGCCGGCATCGCGCCCATCGAAAGCCACGATCTATCCCAGCTACGGGTGCTACTTTCCACCGGCTCCCCGCTTTCGCCACAGGGCTTTGACTACGTCTATGACAGGATCAAGAGCGACGTTCATTTAGCCTCGATCTGCGGCGGTACGGATATTGTCTCCTGCTTTATGGGCGGGGTACCCATCTTGCCCGTCTGGCGTGGCGAGATCCAGGCGCCCGGTTTGGGCATGCGGGTCGAAGTGTTTGATGAAAACGGCCAGGCCAGCGTGACCGCGCAGGGTGAACTGGTCTGCAGCGCGCCCTTCCCCTCCATGCCGGTGGGGTTTTGGAACGATGATGACGGCAGCCGCTATCACGCCGCCTATTTCGATATCTATCCCAACGTCTGGCGCCACGGGGATTGGGTCTCGTTCACGGAACATGGCGGCATGGTGGTCTATGGCCGCTCCGATGCCACGCTCAATCCCGGCGGCGTGCGGATCGGGACGGCGGAAATTTACCGCCAGGTGGAACAGCTGGAAGAGGTCCTGGAAGGTTTGGTGATCGGCCAACAATGGGACAGCGATACCCGCATAATCCTGTTTGTCATTCTGCGCGAAGGGTTCAACTTGGATGCTGATTTGATCAAGCGTATCAGGGACAAGATCCGCACCGGCGCCTCGCCCCGCCACCTGCCCGCGAAGGTGTTGCAGGTCAGCGATATTCCGCGCACCGTCAACGGCAAGATTACGGAACTGGCCGTGACAGAGGTGATCCACGGCCGCGAGGTCAAAAACCGCGAGGCCCTGGCCAATCCGGAAGCCCTGGCATTGTACAAAGACCTGCCGGAGTTGGCCGAATAGTCCCATGACCGCATTCACCGAAAACCCCGGACGGCAAGCGCCGGAAATCGCGCCCAAGACACAGGAACGCTCGGTCGTGGGCCTGATCAGCATCGGGCATTTCTTCAGCCATTTTTACGGCCTGGCCCTGCCGCCCCTGTTTCCCATACTGAAAGCCGAATTCGGCGTCAGCTATATTGAACTGGGTTTCGCCATGATGGCCTATGGCCTGTTGGGCGGCCTTATTCAGGCCCCGGTGGGTTTTCTGGTCGACAATTTGGGGCCCCGCCGGGTGCTGCTGTTTGGTCTTGGCCTGAATGCCGTTGCCATCCTGCTCATGGGCTTTGTGGATCAATATTGGATGCTGCTGCTGTTCGCCGTTATTGCCGGGTTGGGCAACAGCGTCTTTCACCCCGCCGATTATGCCATTCTGTCGAACAAAATTCACACCGACCGGCTGGGCCGGGCGTTTTCGGTGCATACATTTTCCGGCTTCCTGGGCGGCGCCTGCGCGCCGGTGGCCATCCTGGCACTGGCCGGCCTGACGGACTGGCGTACCGCCCTGATCGCCTCGGGCGTGGCGGGGCTGGCGGCGCTAGGGCTGCTCATCTCCCGCTACAGCGTTCTCGGCGATGAACCGACCGGCAGGGCATCACCCGCGCCGGGCAGGGCCGAGGCGGCAGCTGTAGCTGATAGTGGGCCGTCCGGAATGCGCTTGCTGTTCACCGCGCCAATCCTGTTGTTCCTTGGCTTCAATATCCTTTACGGCATGTCCAGCGGCGGGCTGTTGGCATTTACAGTCGCCGGCCTGATCAACCTGCACGGCCTGGATCTGGAACTGGCCAGCGGCGCCCTGACCGCGCATTTATTCGGCGTCGTCGCGGGAATTTTGCTGGCCGGGCTCATCGCCGACCGCTTCCCACGTCATTTGGTCACGGCGGCCGGCGCCCTGTTGCTGGCGACGGTAGCGACCGCCCTGCCCGTGTTCATGCCCGCTTCCGCGCCCGCCCTGATCGCGGTGATGGCGATCAGCGGCCTTGGTCTCGGCGCCGTTTTGCCGCCACGGGATCTGATGATCCGCGCCATCATTCCACCGGGCGACACCGGCAAGGTCTTCGGCTTTGTCTTCGTCGGATTTTCAATTGGTGTTTCCGGCGCGTCGGTGCTGTTCGGCTGGCTGCTGGATTTCGAAATGCCGGCAATGGTCTTCGTTCTCGCCGCCCTATTCGCCACCCTGGCACTGCTGGCGATCGGGACGGGCCATGTTCTGGCACAACGGTCCCAAGCCGGCGATTGACTATGTTTCACGTTTATCTGATTGAGCGCATCACAAGGATACGACCGCAAACGGCGTGATTTCCTGTTCGATTTTGTTGCGCAGACTCCGCTCGGCGAGGTCAAGATCATGGCGCGCTTGCAGATTGACCCAGAATTCCGCCGTTGTGCCAAAGTACCGACCTAACCGCAATGCGGTATCCGTCGTGACGGACCGCCGTCCAAGCACAATATCGTTGGCTCGGGATCGAGGTACTTTGATAGCATTGGCAAGTCTGTAGACGCTGATATCAAGCGGCCGCAAAAATTCATCGCGCAAGATTTCTCCAGGATGAATAGCTGGAAGCCGTCGCCCTCCCGTAACATCGGAGAGATCGATTTCGCCGCCATCAACATCTTCACGTCTGATCGGCATTGTCTCGCTCCTCAATGATAATCAACGATTTCAACATCCCAAGCACTGGCATCTGACCAAACAAAACAGATGCGCCATTGGCCGTTAATTCTGATGCTATGCTGCCCCTGGCGGTCGCCGCGAAGTGTTTCCAGACGATTGCCAGGCGGAACACGCATATCGTCGAGCTTTGCAGCAGCATCCAGCATTAGCAATTTTGCCCGCGCACGCGCTTGGATTTGCAGCGGCAAACCACGAACAGAATGACCGGAAAAAATAGCGACAGTCCTTTTGTCGGAAAAACTCCTGATCATACCATATCGTACCGCAAACAAGTACGTACCGTCAATCAGTGCGCTTTCCTGTGAGTATCAGGACGGTACACTTGCGCCGGAATTTTCTCGCAGCACCCTTCTGTTAGGCCGCTTCCACCAGCCGGTCGTTGATGGTCAGGCCGCCGTCGGTGGCCGAGACATTTATGGTCTCGCCGTCGTTGATGGCGCCTTCCAGGATCAGACCCGCGAGCGGGTTCTGCAATTGCCGCTGGATCACCCGCTTCAAGGGACGGGCACCATAGACCGGATCGTAGCCGGCCTTGGCCAACCAATCCCGGGCCGCGCCGTCCAGATACAGCGCCAGCTGCCGGTCCGCCAAAAGAGCGGTCAATTGGCGTAGCTGGATATCCACGATGCCGCCCATGTGCTCCCGCGCCAGACGGTGGAACAGGATGGTCTCGTCCAGGCGGTTGAGGAATTCGGGCCGGAAATGGGCCTGCACCATGGCCATGACCTGACCGCGAGCGGCGTCCGAATCCTCGCCGTCATCGAGGGCGGCGAGGTGCTCGGCACCCAGGTTCGAGGTCAGGATGATGATGGTGTTGGTGAAATCCACGGTGCGGCCCTGGCCGTCGGTCATGCGACCGTCGTCCAGCACTTGCAGCAGCACATTAAAGACATCCTGATGGGCCTTTTCCACCTCGTCGAACAACACCACCTGATAGGGCCGGCGGCGGACGGCTTCGGTCAGGGCGCCGCCTTCGTCGTAACCGACGTAGCCGGGCGGTGCGCCGATCAGGCGGGCCACGGCGTGTTTCTCCATATATTCCGACATATCGATGCGGGTCATGGCGGCTTCGTCGTCAAACAGGAATTCCGCCAGGGTTTTGCACAATTCGGTTTTGCCGACCCCCGTTGGGCCAAGGAACAGGAATGAACCGATGGGCCGCGAAGGATCCTGCAACCCGGCCCGGGCCCGGCGCACCGCATTGGATACGGCGGCCAGCGCCTCGTCCTGGCCGATCACCCGCTCGCCCAGGCGCGCTTCCATGGCCAGCAATTTGTCCCGTTCGCCCGCCAGCATTTTCTCGACCGGAATTCCGGTCCAGCGCGCCACGACGGCGGCGATGTCCTCTTCCCCCACCACCTCGCGCAACATGGAGCCGTTACCGTTCGCACCCACGGCCTCAGCCTCTTCAATACGCCTCGTCAGGTCCGGAATGACGCCATAGGTAAGTTCCGACGCCTTGCCTAGATCGCCTTGACGCTGGGCCGCTTCAGCCTCCATGCGGGCATGTTCGAGCTGTTCTTTCAGATCATGGGCCTCGCTCAGTTTTTCCTTCTCGCCCTGCCATGATGCGGTCAGGGCGGCGGAACGGCTTTCCAGATCCGCCAGTTCGCTTTCCAGTTTTCCCAGACGGTCGCGGGAGGCATCATCATCTTCCTTTTTCAAGGCCTCGCGCTCAATCTTCAGCTGGATGATGCGCCGGTCCAGCTCGTCGATTTCCTCCGGTTTGGAATCCACTTCCATGCGGATGCGGCTGGCCGCTTCGTCCATCAGGTCGATCGCCTTGTCAGGCAGGAACCGATCAGCGATGTAGCGGTTTGACAGGTTGGCGGCGGCCACCAGGGCGCTGTCGGAAATACGCACGCCGTGGTGCAACTCGTACTTCTCGTTCAGGCCGCGCAGGATGGAAACCGTGTCCTCCACGGAAGGTTCCAGCACCATGACCGGCTGGAAACGTCGCGCCAGGGCGGCGTCTTTCTCAATATGTTTGCGGTATTCATCCAGGGTCGTGGCGCCGACGCAGTGTAATTCACCCCGCGCCAATGCCGGTTTCAACAGATTGGAGGCATCCATGCTGCCTTCCGCGGCACCGGCGCCGACCAGGGTGTGCAGCTCATCGATGAACAGCACGATGTCACCCGCCGCTGCCTCGATCTCGGATAGCACCGCCTTCAGCCGTTCCTCGAACTCACCACGGAACTTGGCGCCGGCGATCAGGGCGCCGAGGTCCAGCACCAGAAGGCTTCTGTTTTGCAGGCTCTCGGGCACATCGCCATTCATGATGCGGATGGCCAGGCCTTCCACGATGGCGGTCTTGCCGACGCCGGGCTCGCCGATCAGAACCGGATTGTTCTTGGTCCGGCGGGAAAGCACCTGCACCGTGCGGCGAATTTCCTCGTCCCGGCCGATGACCGGATCCAACTTGCCATCCCGGGCGGCCTGGGTCAGATCCCGGGCGTATTTCTTCAGGGCGTCATAGGCGTTTTCCGCCGTGGCGCTGTCGGCCGTGCGGCCCTTGCGCAGATCATTGATGGCGCTGTTCAAATTCTGCGGCGTCAGCCTGGCTTTTTCCAGGGCCGCCGCCGCGGGCGTCGAGGTTGCCAGCGCCAGGGCCAGCAACAGCCGTTCCGCCGTGACGAAGCTGTCACCGGCTTTTTCGGCGATCTGCTCGGCGGATTCGAACAGCTGCGCCATTTCCGGCGCCATATAGAGCTGTCCCGCACCGCTACCTTCGACCTTCGGCAGCTTTGCCAAAGCATCTTCATTGGCCTGCCGCGCAATTGCTACATCACCGCCCGCCGCCGCGATCAGGGATGCGGCCAGGCCCTCCTCGTCATCAAGCAGGACTTTGAGCAGGTGTTGGGGGCTGAATTGCTGATGTCCGGAACGTTGCGCCAGGGTCTGGGCAGCCTGTACGAAACCGCGGCTGCGTTCCGTGTATTTTTCGAAATCCATGATGCCTTCCTTTTAAGCGCGCCTGATACAACCCTAAAATAGAGCTTGCCATCAACGCCTTGCAGTGAACGTCTTGCGGTCGATGCCCGGTCCTTCTATGAAGCAACCACGGCAGCTCATAACATACCCTGAATATGGTGTTGCCGAAGCGCAACACAAGACTTTTTCAACACCACCTTTAATCGGAACAATCATGGCCCGTATCGCGCAAATTTTTCGTTACCCGGTCAAGGGCCTTAGCCCGGAAGCAATGGCCAAGGCAGAGGTGACGCCCGGGAAATGCATACCCCTGGACCGGGCCTTTGCCCTGGCCCATGGTTCGACCCAGTTTGATACGGTGAAACCGAAATTCCTGCCCAAAACGAAATTCCTGATGCTGGCGCGAAACGAGCGGCTGGCCGCCCTGCGCAGCCGCTATCTGGACGAAAGTCAGGAATTGGTGATCGAGCGCGAGGGCAAGCAGGTCGCCCGCGGCCGCCTGGACTTGCCCGTGGGGCGGCAAATGATCGAACAGTTTTTTGCCGCCTACATGGGTGACGAAGTGCGCGGCAGTCCGAAGCTACTGCGGGCCCGGGGACATACGTTTTCGGATGTGCCCCGTCATTGCCTGTCCCTGATCAACATCTCTTCGCTGCGCGAGTTGGAGCGGGTGATGAAAATGCCGCTGGATCCCTTGCGATTTCGCGCCAATCTGTACTTCGATACCGGCACGCCGTGGCAGGAATTTGAATGGTGTGACAAGGAATTCCAAATCGGCGGGGTTTCGGTCCAGGGGCTATCACGTATCCAACGATGCGCGGCGACCAACGTGAACCTGGAAACTGCCGGCCGTGACGCCAACATACCGTTGCAGTTACAGCAGGCGTTTGGCCATGCGGACATGGGTATTTACATCGACGTAGTGAAAGGCGGCACTATCAACCTCGGCGACACGGTTACGCCGCCGCCGTAGGAACTCGTAGGAAGCAGTAGCTGATGTAACAACGGTGGTGTCAGCTAGGCTCGACGTCTTCGACCACTGCAGCCGCGGTGTCTTCCTGGTCCGCGGTAACTTCCACTTCCACAACTTCGGGTTCCGGCGCCGGACGCCGACGCCGGCGCGGCTGACGCCGAGGTGCCGCAGCCGGTTCGTCCAATGCATCCTTGTCCTGACCATTGGGGCTATTGTCATCGCCTGCCATGCGGCCGCTTTCCGACATTGCCGCTAATTCCGCCGGGTTCATAGGCGCCGAACGGGCCGCGACCTCGTCGTTCGCCGAAGCTTCTATCGTTTCGGCTGCTTCCTCGGCCGGCGCGATAGCTTCAGCGTGAGCTTCCTCGGGACTTGCATCGATCACGGCCTCTTCGATAGCGGCCGATGATTCCTCGTCCGACGGTGGGGCGTCAGCGTCATTGCCATGCTCGTTACGGTTCTGCTGCGCGCGGCCGCGATTGTCGCGCTGATCGTTACGTTGTTCACCGCGTTGATCGTTACGCTGTTCACCGCGCTGATCGTTGCGCTGTTCACCTTCGCCGGCTTGTTGCTGCTGTTTGGTGGCTTGCATGACGCGGTAATAATGTTCCGCATGCTGGAAATAGTTTTCCGCCGCAACCCGGTCACCGGACGTCACGGCATCACGCGCCAACGCCTGATACTTCTCGTAAACCGTTGACGCCGTGCCCCGGATTTTTACTTCCGGACCGCTGCTGTCATAGCTTCGATTGGGGGAATTGTTATATCCCCTGCGACCGCTGGGACGGCCACGCCCCCGTCTTTGGGGTCCGCTCTGTCTCATAGCACCGTCTTGAGTTATTTGCACAATTGAACGCCAATTCAAGGTCCCCAAGATTTATGCACCAGCCCAGTGTCTCCACCGCGATATCTCTACCGCAACCCATCCGCCGCACTTTCAGCGAATGGAATATTTGCCGATGCCTTCAATCGAACCAAGACATGCCATTCGCAAGTTGGTTATCTGAAAATTACGACCCATTCTTGGCCTCAGATTTCCGGTCTGCAGTGAGGGTATGTCTTATTTGGGAACCGCCCATCCGGTCACGTCAGTTAACTTTTCTGATCGCGGCGGTCGTTCCTTGCCGTTCGCTAAGAAAACTAGCCGCAAACGGCGAAAAATCCAACATCTTTTTTTACTACCGAACAGATACCCGCACACACCGGTCAATCCCAGCCAAATCTGCGTGGAAACTTTCCACCCGCAGTCCCTCCGATTCCAGAAGCCGCGCCAGATCCGACGCCTGATCATGGCCGCATTCCAGGATCGCCTGACCCCCTGGTTTCAGCAACCGCTTCAGATCGGGCGCCATGGCGCGATAGGCCGTCAAGCCGTCGCCGCCGCCATCCAAGGCCTGTCGTGGATCATGATATCGAACCTCCGGCGCCAGGCCCGCGATCTGCGCGGATGGAATGTAAGGCGGATTAGCGACGATCAGATCCAAATCACCGACCAGGCCCCGCCCCCAGTCGCCAACCATGAAACCGGCACGATGGGCCAGACCCAGAGCGTCAGCATTGCGCCGAGCCAGCTGAACCGCCGGCAGAGAGATATCGACGCCAACCCCCCAAGCCTGTTGCCGTTCCACCAAAATGGCCAGCAGCAAACAACCGGACCCGGTGCCAAAATCAGCGATCCGAAAGGCTCCATTCAGGTTTGAAAGCTGCTCCAACGCGGCCACGACGGCGGTTTCGCTGTCGGGGCGCGGGTCAAGAACGGCATCATTAATTTGTAATTCGAGGCTCCAGAATTCCCGCCGGCCCAACAGGCGCGAAACCGGTTTTCGGGACGCCCGCGCGCCGATCAGTTCCATCAGAAACCTGGCTTCCCCTTGCGTGAGCTCACGATCGGCATCCCGCACCAGCGTCAGACGATCACCGCCGATGGCATGGGCCAACAGCAGTCCCGCATCCAACATGGCGTCATCGATACCGGCCGCGCGCAAGGCCTGGCCTGCCGTGGCCAAGGCCTGGCGCAAAGTCATTCCTGGCAGGAACGGATCACCATCAGCCATGTGCTTCCAGGTCAGCCAGCAGGCTGGCTTGATAATCGGCGATCAGGGCGTCCACCACCTCGTCCACCGCCTCGCCGCTCATCATCTTGTCCAGTTTATACAGGGTCAGGTTGATGCGGTGATCGGTCACCCGGCCTTGGGGAAAGTTATAAGTGCGGATCCGTTCCGAACGATCACCACTGCCGACCTGTTCCTTGCGGGAGGAAGCGCGCTCGCCCTCCACCTTCTGGCGCTCGGCATCATACAGGCGGGACCGCAGCACCTTCATGGCCTGGGCGCGGTTTTTGTGCTGGGATTTGTTATCCTGGCACTGGACGACGATGCCGGATGGTAAATGGGTGATGCGAATGGCCGAATCCGTTTTATTGACGTGCTGGCCGCCGGCGCCCTGGGCACGATACGTGTCGACGCGCAGATCCGATTGGGCCACTTCCACATCGATCTCCTCGGCCTCCGGCAACACCGCGACCGTGGCGGCGGAGGTATGAATGCGGCCTTGGGATTCCGTTTCCGGCACCCGTTGCACCCGGTGCACGCCGGATTCGAATTTCAGCTTGGCGAACACGCCCCGGCCGGTGATCGAGGCCACGGCATCGCGAATACCGCCCAGGTCGGATTGACTGATATCCATTAACTCGAACTTCCAGCCGTTGATTTCGGCATAACGTTGGTACATCCGCAGCAGATCGGCGGCAAAAAGTGCGGCTTCATCACCCCCCGTGCCGGCCCGCACCTCCAATATGGCATTCTTGGTATCGGCGGCATCCCGGGGCAGCATGGCGAGCTGCAATTCCCCTTCCAGGGCCGGCAGCCGCTCCCGCGCCGCCGCCATCTCTTCGGTCGCCAGTTCGCGCATTTCCGGATCACTATCAGGATCCGCCACCATGCCGCCCAGATCGGCGATTTCCATGCGTAAATCGCGCACGGCGGCAGCCGTCTTTGCGACCGGGGCCAATTCGGCATAATCCTTGGACAGGCGAACGAAATCACCGCTCGATCCGCCCTCGGCCATGGTGGCTTCAAGCTCCGCCAGGCGCTTGAGAATGCCGTCTATTTGTTCTTCGCCAATCATTCGATCAATGCCCGCAGATGTGTGGCCACCTCGTCCAGGGCCACGTCCTGCTGTCCCCCGTCGTCCAGATCGCGCAAGGTTACGATACCCTTGGCGATCTCGTCATCACCCAGGATCAGGGCGGCCCGCGCATTCAACTTGTTGGCCCGTTTCAGGCGCCGGCTTAAATTGCCGCGAAACGCCATATCCACCACAAATCCGTCCCGGCGCAGGCCGTGGCACAATTTCAGCGCCAGGCGCTCCGCCGCCTCACCCAACGGCACGAATGCTACAGGTCGATCCGGCGCGGGCGCATCCGCCGCCAACATGCCCAAACGTTCGATGCCACCGGCCCAGCCGATCCCCGGCGTCGGCGGCCCGCCCAACATTTTGATGAGACCGTCATAACGCCCGCCGGCGATCACCGCGCCCTGGGAACCCAAGGCGTCGGTGACGAATTCAAATGCCGTATGGGTGTAATAATCCAGGCCCCGGACCAGACGTTGATCCAGATGATAGCCGATCCCCAATACGTCCAGGCCTTCGCGCACGGCGGCGAAGAAATCCCTGGATTCGGTGTTCAGATATTCCGCCATCAAGGGCGCATCAACGACGATTTTCTGATCCCCCTCGTCCTTGGAATCCAAAATTCGCAGGGGATTGCGGGCCAGACGGTCAACGCTGTCTTCGGACAAGCGGGCTTTGTGATCGGAAAAGTAGGCGACCAAGGCGTCGCGATAGGCCTGCCTGCTTTCAGGATCGCCAAGCGTGTTCAGTTCCAGGACGCATTTGTCCAAAATCCCAAGGTCGTGCAGAATTTCAGCGCCAAGCGAAATAATTTCGACATCCGCGCCTGGTCCTTCCACGCCAAGAATTTCCGCATCGATTTGATGGAACTGCCGTTGCCGGCCCTTCTGCGGCCGCTCATAGCGAAAGGCCGGACCGTGGGCGAAAAACTTCAGGGGCAGATCCTGCTGCATGCCGCCGGAGATAAAGGCACGGCAGATACCGGCGGTAAATTCCGGACGCAGGGTGATGTCCTCGCCGCCGCGGTCGGTGAAGGTATACATTTCCTTGCGCACAACGTCGGAGCCCTCGCCCATGGTGCGGGCAAAGACCGGCGTAAACTCGAAAATTGGAATATCGATATCGCCAAAACCATAACGCCGGGCGCAATCCCGCGCCGTGGCCACCACATGGCCATGGCGCGCCGCCGTCTCGCCGACAATGTCATGGGTGCCGCGCACCGGTTGAATTTTCGCCATACGCTTTACTCCGCCTGAATTTCCGCGACCTTGGCCTCGACCAGCTTCACCACATGATCGACAAAGCCGTCATCGCCGATTTTGTGATCGGCGACACCACTTAGATATACCAGATGGGTGCCGTTGCCCCCGCCCGTGACCCCGACATCTGTGTCCCGGGCCTCACCCGGGCCGTTGACCACACAACCCATGATGGACAGGGTAAGGGGCGTGACGATGTGCGCCAGGCGCTGTTCCAGGGCTTCCACCGTCTTGATCACGGGAAAGGCCTGACGGGCGCAGGATGGACAGCTGATGATGGAGACACCCCGATGGCGCAAGCCAAGGGATTTCAGTATCTCGAAGCCGGCATGCACTTCTTCCACCGGATCCGCCGATAAAGACACCCGGATGGTATCGCCGATGCCCGCCCACAACAGGCTGCCCAGTCCGATCGACGACTTCACCGTTCCGCCGCGCAGGGCGCCCGCTTCGGTAATGCCCAGGTGCAGGGGGTAATCACACGCTTCGGCCAGGGCGTGATAGGCGGCAACGCTCAGAAACACATCCGATGCCTTGACCGATATCTTGAAGTCTTCGAAATTATTGTCTTCCAGCAGGCGGGCATGGTTTAGGGCGCTTTCCACCATGGCCTCGGGGCAGGGTTCGCCATAGCGTTCCAGCAGCTCCTTTTCCAGGCTGCCGGCGTTGACGCCGATACGCATGGAACAGCCGTTCGCGCGGGCCGCTTGCACCACTTCCCGCACCCGGCTCTCGGCGCCGATGTTGCCGGGATTGATGCGCAGACAGGCGGCACCATTGTCCGCCGCCTCCAGCGCCCGGCGGTAATGAAAATGGATA
>JABIRL010000298.1 GCA_018667855.1 Rhodospirillaceae bacterium | reverse complement strand
TAACGGGTGGTCAGGCGCACATCATCCGCCACGCCGCCCGTGAAGGGATGCAGGGATACATCCAGGCGGCCATGGTCAAAATCAAATCCCAAGGCCGCCAAAAGACGCCGGGAAAGCTTTTCCTGAACCGCCGCCGGCATCTTCTCGGGCGCCGCCACCGGCGTGGTCTGATGCGCCAGTACCCGATCCAGCAGATCGGGCAGAAAATCAGCCAGATCGTCGAAATGGCGATCTATATCCACGGACCGCATACCCGGTTCGTACTGCGAAAGCAGGGCATCATACGGGGTGCAGTCAAGCGCCTCCGCCTTGGCCGCCGCCGCCTGTCGGACCAGGGCGACCACCTCTTCCAGGTAGGGGCGGAGCGTGGCAAAATCATCCGCCGCCCGCGCCGTGCGCCAGACCATCTCGCAGGCGGAACCGGCCCGGCTCATGGCCGCCACCAAATCACCCGGCAGGGCCGTGGCGTGGGACCATTTGGTCCGCATCTCGCGCAGATTGGCCCGCTCCCAGGTGTCCAGATCCACAGCGTCCGCCTGGTCCAGCAGGTCGGCGACGTCTTCCCCGCACAGCATCTCGTGCGTCACCAGGGACAGGGTGGCCAATTGCTCCGCGCGGGCCTCGGCACCGCCGCGGGGCATCATGGCGGCGGCATCCCAGTGCAACACGGCGGCGGCGCCGTTCAGGTTGGCCAGGCGGGCGTAGCGGCCGCACAAGTCTTCATAGGCTGTCTTCACGTCGCATCCTTCCGGCGATGGGCCACCAGGAATATTACCGCCGCCACCAAAGCCAGGGCAAACCAAGTCAGGGCATATTCCAAGTGATTGTTTACCAGCGCCGGTTGCGCCACGCCGCCGATGGGCAGACCACCCGGATTGGGCCGCGCATCGGCCAGGACGACGGCCGTTGGTAAATTCACGCCGCGCGCCTTGGCAATGCCCGCGACATCGTACCAAAACCACAGCTCGGCCCCTCGATCATGTTCGGGCGTCCATGTGTTTTTCGTGAATTCCGTGCGCAGAATGCCTTTGATTGTTACTTCACCGGCGACCTGACCCGGCGCCCGGTCGGCTGGGTCGCGGCGGTCATTGGGGACCCAGCCGCGATTGATCAACACCGTGGCGCCATCGGATAAACGCAGCGGCGTCAGGACGTGCAGGCCGGTCCGGCCTTGATGGCTGCGTGGCGTGATGTGTGCCTCAAGCCCGTGCAGGAATTCACCTCGTACGGTCACGGGCCGGTGGTTCAGGGCCGCCAAATCGTCCATATGCATTGCCAAGGGCACTGGTGGGGCCGCCTGTCCGGTCTGCATATGGGCGATCAAATCCCGCTTCCAGGCCAGACGCTGCAATTGCCATGTACCCAGGGACAGGGCGAGCAATAAAGCCGACAGTGTCAGGACGATGGCTGGGAGTCCGGGACGGCGCATGGATCAGCCGTCCCGATCGCCATCGAAACGGCCATCGAAACGGCCTACGGAATGGCGGTACTGCAAGGCGATCAGGGTCGCCTTCAAGGGCCGCAGACACAGGATGGAGGCGCCAAGAATAAACGGAATCTGATAGATCAAATGGGCCCAGATCGGCGGCGCAAAACTGGTTTCCACCACAAATGCCAAGGTCACCGCCAGGCCGCCAACGATCAGAATAACGAACACCGCCGGTCCATCGCCGGTGTCGTGGACCGAAAGATCCAATTCGCAGCGCGTGCAGGTTTCCGCGACATCAAGCAGTCCACTGAATAGCTTGCCCCGGCCGCAGCGGGGACAACGGCACAGCAGCCCAATGACAAAGGGCGACACCGAAGTGCCGCCCTCTGGGTTGTTTGCCATTTGGCCTGCTTTGGCCCGTTAACTGGCAGCTATGGTTCCCGCGCCCCATACGTAGATGAAGCAGAACAGGAATAGCCAAACCACGTCGACGAAATGCCAATACCAGGCGGCGGCTTCCAGACCAAAATGATGGTCCGGCTTGAAATGGCCCTTGGCCGTGCGGATCAGGCAGACCAGCAGGAAGATGGTGCCGATCAGGACATGCAGGCCATGAAAACCCGTCGCCATGAAGAAGGTGGAGCCATAAATACCGCCCGTGAAATCAAACGCCGCATGGGCATATTCATAGGCCTGCACACAGGTGAAGATGGCGCCCAGCAGGACAGTGACGATCAGTCCCTGCACGGCACTTTTCTGATTGCCCTCGCGCACCGCGTGATGAGCCCAGGTAACCGTGGTGGACGAGGTCAGCAGGATCAGGGTGTTGATCAGGGGCAGATGCCAGGGATCGAAGGTCTGGATGCCCTCGGGCGGCCACAT
>JABIRL010000028.1 GCA_018667855.1 Rhodospirillaceae bacterium | reverse complement strand
GGGGGGCGGGGTGGGGGAGCGGGCTGGCAAGGCGTTCATTGGAACCTCAGCGGGCCAGATAGCCGCCGTCTATGATTAACTCACTGCCGCTAACGAACTTGGCGGCATCGGAGGCGAGATAAAGAATGCCTTCCGCGATGTCTTTCGGTTCGCCCATTTGCCCAGTGGGCTGGGATTTCAGGATCGCCTCCCGCCGCTCCGGCCCGCCCTTCTGGATCGCGCCGCCGACCATGGGGGTGTCGATAAAACCGGGATGCACGGAACAGACCCGTATATTCAGGCCGCGGGCAGCGCATTCCATTGCTACAGCCTTGGTCAACAGCCGCACGCCGCCTTTCGAGGCGGTATAGGCCGCCGTGTTCGGCAAGCCCACGACACCCAGAATGGATGAGGTATTGATAATCGCGCCGCCAGCCTCCGCCATGGCGCGGACACCATGTTTTACGCCCAGAAAGACACCGTCCAGATTGACCGACATGGTATGCCGCCAATGCTCCATGGTCATTTCATCCACCGGAATGCCGCCGCCGCCGACCCCGGCGTTGTTCACCAAAATATCCAGTTGGCCGTGTGCGCTCAAAACCTCGGCGACGACCTTCTCCCACGCAGCCTCGTCCGTTACGTCGTGATGATGGTAGCCGGCGCTGCCGCCCGCTGCTCTTATGCCCTCGGCGACATCTTCGCCCGGACCATCCTGCAAATCCGTCAGCACCACGGTGGCGCCTTCGCTGGCCAATAACTCACTCGTCGCCCGCCCGATGCCCGAAGCACCGCCGGTCACAATGGCAACTTTGCCCGATACACGTCCCATTTCGTCCTCCCAATTAAATTTTCTGACTACAGAATGGGCCAGAGCGCTGGCCAGATCAAATGTTCAGCGCGTAGTATGCGGCGAATTTTGGTAACCAAGAGGCAATCATGGACAAGGCGCTGTACGACAAAGGCCTGGGCATCAGGAAAGAAGTTCTGGGCGAGGACTATGTGAACCGGAACATCAACAACGTCACGGACTTCAATCGGCATTTCCAGGAAATGGTGACGGAATATGCCTGGGGCGGTGTCTGGGGCGATGATGCGCTGGAGAAGAAAACCCGCTCCATGCTGAACCTGGCCATGCTGGCCGCCCTGGGCCGGGCCCAGGAATTCGAGCTGCATTTTCGCGGCGCCCTGAACAACGGCTGCACCCTGGACGAACTGCGCGCCGTGCTGGAGCAGGTGGCCATATACTGCGGTATGCCGGCGGGCGTGGAAGCCTTCCGTATTGCCCGCAAGGTGCTTGACGAACAAAGTGGCGGGGACTGATCGTGGCAACTGACCAACAACAGCCCATCGTCGGCTTTATCGGCCTGGGCGCCATGGGCAGCCGCATGGCGGCCAATGTGGCCGCCGCCGGGTTCGAGATGATTTGTTTCGATGCCGCGGGCACCGAGGCCCGGGCCCCGGAAGGTGCGAAAATCGGGGCAAATGTAGGCGCCGTCGCGGCGGCGGCGGAGGTCATTATCCTAAGCTTGCCCAATGGTGATATTTCCGCCTCGGTTGCGGAGGAAATTATCGAGACCAATCAACGCTCCGTCTCCACCATTATCGATACCTCGACCATCGGCGTCGCCGCCGCCAAATCCGTGCATGGCCGGCTGGCGGCCTCGGAATTGTCCTACATGGATGCGCCGGTTTCGGGCGGCATCGCGGGGGCGGCGTCGGGCAGCATCGCCCTGATGTTCGCCGGGCCAAAAGAAGACTTCGATGCCTTGGCGCCGGTTCTCACGGCGATGTCGAAAAGACCCTTTCATGTGGGCGAGGAGCCCGGCCAGGCCCAGGCCATGAAGCTGTTGAACAACTATCTCTCGGGCCTGGCCTTGACGGCGACATCGGAGGCGATTGCATTCGGTCTGACCCAGGGGCTGGAGATGTCCACTATGCTGGATGTGCTGAATGTTTCATCGGGGCAGAATACCGCCACGTCGGACAAGTTTCCCAACCGGGTTCTGACCGAGACCTACAATGCCGAGTTCCTCAATACCCTGTATCTGAAGGATATCTCGCTCTATGTGGAGAATGTGACCCAGGCAGGCACGGCCGATACTATCAGCCAGAACCTGCTGCCCATCTGGCAGCGCTTCACCGCCGCCGAGCCCGGCGCCGATTTCACCAGGATTTTCCCCTTCGTGCGCGACAAGCGCTAAGGGTTTCGGAGAACAACCATGAACAAGATCGATTTAGACGGCCGCACAGCTATTGTTACGGGCGGGGCGGACGGTATCGGAAAGGCCATCAGCGAGAGGTTTCTGGCCTCCGGCGCATCTGTCACCATGTGGGATATCAGCCAGGACAACCTGGATGCCATGCTGGCCGCCAACGATGCGGGCGGCCGCCTGATAGGCGCGAAGGTCGATGTGACAGACCCTGATCAGGTTGCCGCCGCGCGCGATAATGCGCTCGCCGCCATGGGCAAGGTCGACATACTGGTCTGCAATGCCGGCGTCGCGGGACCGGCCAAGAAAAGCTGGGACTACAGCTACGAGGAATGGCGTTCGGTGGTGAACCTGGATCTGGATGCCGTGTTTGTCTGCTGTCAAAGCCTGATTTCCCACATGATGGGCAACGGCTATGGCCGTATCGTCAATATCGCCTCCATCGCCGGCAAGGAGGGCAATCCCAACGCCTGTGCCTATTCCGCCGCCAAGGCCGGGGTGATCGGCCTAACCAAATCCCTGGCCAAGGAAACGGCGGAGGCGGGCGTGTTGATCAACTGCGTCACGCCGGCGGCCATCCGCACGGCGATCTTTGACCAGATCACCCAGGAACACGTGGATTACATGCTCTCCCGCATCCCCATGGGGCGTCTGGGCCAAACATCGGAGGCCGCCGCCTTGGTGGCCTGGCTGGCCTCGGAAGATTGCAGTTTTTCGACCGGCGGGGTGTTCGATCTTTCTGGCGGACGGGCGACATATTAGGTCGTGTCATTGGCGGTTATTGCCTGAACCTAAATGCGCCAACAGATAGACCAAATCGACACATTTTCTTAGAGGTTTGCCGATATTATGGGTTTCCTAGGGACGGAAACGGGAATTCCATGTATGGCCGCGATCTCACGAAACCATAAGTCTGTCTTGAATTTGCTCAAGCGGCCGATGGCGCCTTTGGCATCAAGCGGTTGCGCGGCTAGGAAAGAATTATGAAGCTTTTTTTCATTCTTATATTTTCTCTATCGCTTCTTACCGGCTGCGGCGACGACGAGGCGTCGGATGAGGTACGGAAGAAAGCTACACCCACGAACAAACCTGCACCGGTCGCGGTTAAATTTGATCGATTTTCCATCGACACCATGCTGCGAAAAATCATCGTGCTGAAAGTTGACGATCATGCCGGGATGCAGCAGGTGGTTCGGAATAACGCGGCGGGTTTTTGCACCGACGGTAAATTGGGCGTTGGCATCAACCAGTTGCCCGTGGAAACGAAGGCATCTCAAAGTCGGCAGGAACAATCGAAATCATTTGCCATGAAAGACGCCCTGCAGGACGCAATGGCTCCCCTGGAAGGGCGATACAAGGCGCAGCAGGTGAAAGAGATTTATGCCGGGATATTGCGGTGGAATAATCAGGTTTATTTTCGAACCATCGTCATGGGATGTTTTTTGAAAGTACCCACTGGCGAGAATGTGGCGCAATCAGGCTGATGGTGCGACACCGGCCAGGGGTAGCAAGAATATAAGTTTGATTATTACCAATGTGCAGTGATGAAGACGTCTTCATTCCGGTAGACCGGCGGCGACCAGGTTATCACGCCACCCACCTTTAAAGACCTCCAAGACCGACGCCATCGACCGTATTATGAGCGAACCCTAACAGGCAGAGGTTGGTGCACAGCGGTCATTTGGAGGGCAATGAGCCCTCATCAGCCGTCCAAAATCTCCCGCACCTGCTGGGCTAGGGTTGGAAATTGATATGGTTTCATTATTAGTTTGGCT
>JABIRL010000358.1 GCA_018667855.1 Rhodospirillaceae bacterium | reverse complement strand
TTTGATAGCTGGCCAGAACATCGGCGTGTTCGGCGAAGATAGTCAGGCAGTGCAACAGCAAATCGCCGAAATCACAGGCGTTGAGGATTTTCAAGCGCTCCTGATAGGCCTTGTACAAAACGACACCCTTGCCGTTGGCGAAACTTTCACCCTCGCCCGCCGGGACTTTTTCCGGAATCAGGCCGCGGTCCTTCCAACGGTCGATGGAGGCCGCCAACTGGCGCGGCGGCCATCGTTTGGGATCCAGTTGTTCGGCCTCGATCAATTGTTTCAGCAGGCGCAGCTGATCGTCCGTATCCAGAATGGTGAAATTGCTTTTCAAACCGACCAACTCGCCGTGGCGGCGCAACAGGCGCACGCCGATGGAATGGAACGTGCCCAGCCACAGCCCTTCCACGGCCCGGCCCACCAGCGCCGCCGTTCGGTCGGCCATCTCGCGCGCGGCCTTGTTAGTAAATGTCACGACTAACAGCTGGCTGGGAAACGCCAGGTGCCGGTGTAGAATATTCGCCAGGCGGGTGGTCAGAACCCGTGTCTTGCCCGTGCCCGCGCCCGCCAGGACCAGCACGGGGCCTTCCACTGTCTCAGCCGCCATGCGCTGTTCCGGATTGAGATTGAGCTGCATCAGGTAACCGGGCGGCGACGATGACGCATCATGCGCCACGTCATCGACGTCGGACGACGGTGCCATTTGTTCTAGATCGAAGGGATCGGACATGACTATGATATAGCCCATCGCCATCTAACTTTGCACCCGGCGATGTCAAAGCGTTGCGTTGAAAGGCATCAATTTATGCGCAAGGCGTTGCCGTGTAAGGGAAAATTCGACGAATCATTAAAAGACTATTAACCGGCGAGAAAAAATCTTTGCGTCCTGAGACAAGCTGACGCATATTGCGGCCTAAGGGCAAAAGCGTCGTCAAGGCGCTCCTGGGAGGATGAGTAGAGGAATAGTTTAATGAATTGGCCGACCCCACGAACTGTTGGGCCGTTCCCCGGGCGCCGTATGGCGCCGTTACAGCACGAATTCTTAACATGAACCAAGCTTCAGCCAACGCTGCGGAGGCGTCTTCCTCCGCCCAGCCGTTGTTGCAGGTCAAGGATGTCGCCGTACATTTTGGCGGAATCGTGGCTCTCGACGGTGTAAGTTTCGATGTTCCGGAAGGGGCGATCCTGGGCCTGATTGGGCCGAACGGTGCCGGCAAGACAACATTGTTTAATTGCCTCAGCCGGCTTTATATCCCTAATTCCGGCGATATCTTGTTTCGGGGCGAGACGATCCTGAATACGGCGCCGCACAAAATCGCTGATATTGGGATCGGGCGCACCTTTCAGAACTTGGCCCTGTTCAGCACCATGTCTGTGCTGGACAATGTCATGATCGGTTGTCATTCCCGAAGCAAGAGCGACTTCGTCTCCAACGCCTTCAGGCTGCCTTGGGTCAGCCGCGAGGAAAAATGGTTGCAGGAAGTCGCCTGGGAATTGATCGAATATCTGGATTTGGGCGAATTTGCCTACGATCCGGTCGGCGGTCTGCCATTCGGTATTCAAAAACGCGTCGAGCTGGCCCGGGCAATTGCCTCGGAGCCGACGCTGTTGTTGCTGGATGAACCGGCTGGTGGCCTGAACCATGACGAGGTGGACGGCCTGGCGAACACCATTCGCCAGATTGGGCATGACCGCAATATCACGGTGCTGCTGGTGGAGCATCATATGAGCCTGGTGATGGCGGTGTCGGACCTTGTCGTGGCGATCGATTTTGGTCGTAAGATCGGCGAGGGGACACCCGCCGAAGTACAGCAAAATCCCGAGGTCATTCGGGCGTATCTGGGGACCAGTGACTGATGGCTTTGTTGGACGTAAATAATCTCGAGGCCTTTTACGGGCCGATCCAAGCTTTGCACGGTATCAGCTTTTCGCTGGAGCAGGGCGGCATCACCACCATTCTGGGTGCCAATGGCGCCGGAAAGACAACCACGTTGCGGGCGATCTGCGGCATGGTAAAGACGGGCGGCGATGTAAAATTCGATGGCGAATCCATCGCGGGCAAAAAGACGGAATCGATTGTCCGCTATGGCGTCGCCCACGTGCCCGAGGGCCGTGGCACGTTCGTGCGGGTCAGCACCGAGGATAATTTGAGGCTTGGCGCCTATTCCCGGCGTGACGCCGCCGGTATCGCCGAGGATATGGAGCGGGTCTACGGCTATTTCCCGCGCTTGAAAGAGCGCCGGGAGCAACAGGCCGGCACCCTATCGGGCGGTGAACAGCAAATGCTGGCGGTTGGCCGGGCCTTGATGCTGCGGCCGCGGCTCATGCTGCTGGACGAGCCGTCTTTTGGCCTGGCGCCGTTGATCGTGCGGGAATTGTTTGAAATTCTGCGTGTGATCAACAAAGAGGAAGGCGTCAGCATGCTGCTGGTTGAGCAGAACGCGACGCTGGCTTTGAACCTGGCGGATAATGCATATCTGCTTGAGACAGGCCGAGTCGTGATTTCCGGAACGTCGGACGAAATCAGCGCCGATGAAACCATCCGTCAGTCATATCTTGGCTACTGACGAACTACGGGGCGAGTGAATGGAAGAGTTAATACAACAGGTCTTAGGCGGTATCGCGACTGGCGCGATCTATGCCTGCATCGCCTTGTCGGTGGTGATGATCTATCAAGCAATTGATCATTTTAATTTTGCCCAGGGCGAGATGGCTATGTTTTCGGCCTTTATCACCTGGCAGATGATCGACTGGGGCGCCAATTATTGGGTGGCCTTCTTTATTTGCATCGCGGTGTCGTTTATCGGCGGTGTGGCGATCGAGCGTATCGTATTCGCGCCACTGCATAATGCGCCGGTGTTCACGCATATCGTCGTGTTCATCGCGCTGTTCCAGATCTTCAACGCCGGCGCGGGCTTTATCTGGGAGTTCACCATCAAGGAATTCCCAAGCCCCTTCCCCGAGAGATTGCCGTTCGATACCACCTTAATAGGACCACACGAGTTAGGAATGACGGTGGTCACCCTGATAATGCTGGGCCTGATATTTTTGTTCTTCCGCTTTACGCCCATCGGTTTGGCCATGCGGGCCGCGGCGGCGGCACCAGATTCAGCCCGTTTGGTTGGCATCAGTGTCGGTTGGATGCTGGCCTTGGGCTGGGGTTTGGCGGCGGCTATCGGCGCTGTCGGCGGTATGATGATAGCGCCCGTTGTTTATCTTGAACCGAACATGATGCTTGGCATTTTGCTCTATGGCTTTGCCGGCGCCGTGGTTGGTGGCTTGACCAGCCCAGGTGGGGCCGTCCTCGGCGGCTTCCTTATGGGTGTTATCGAGCCGCTGGCCGGTATGGCCATCGGCAGTGAGTTGAAACTCACCGTCGCCTTGGTGGTCATCGTCACTATTTTGATCTTTAAGCCGTCCGGACTGTTTGGGCGTGTCGTGGTGCAAAGGGTTTAGTTATGACAGCATCTACGTTGCCAGATTCGGGCGCCAATGCCGGCTCGGCCAGGCGCCCCAACCCCGAGGAAAGCTTGCGTATTTTCGGCATGAGCATGCAGCAATTCCGCCGCTCCTCGGTTATCGTCGGCTTGTTGATTATTCTGCTGTTGCCATTCACGGTAGAGGACTTCGCGGTCTTTCAGATGACGCAGGTTATCTACCTGTCCATCGCGGTGCTTGGTCTGAACCTGCTGACTGGGTTTAACGGCCAGTTCTCGTTAGGTCACAGCGCCTTCATGGCATTGGGGGCCTATACGGCCGGGATCATGATGGCGCAGTGGGAGATTGCCTATTATTGGACGATCATTCCGGCGGGTGTGATTTGTTTTGCCGCCGGATTTCTGTTCGGTCTGCCGGCCTTGCGGCTTGAGGGTTTGTATCTGGCCCTGGCTACGTTTGCTTTGGCCACGGCTACGCCGCAGTTGCTGAAGTATGAGCATTTCGAGCCTTGGACCGGTGGCGTTCAGGGGCTTGATCTGTTCAAGGACGATTCACCAATCGCCTTCTTAAGCAATGATCAGTGGTGGTATTATTTCAGCCTGTTTTTTGGTGTGTTGCTATTCATCGGCGCGTGGAATCTGGTCCGGGGACGTACTGGACGGGCGATGATCGCGATCCGGGACAATCCCATCGCGGCCAGCACTATGGGTATCAACACTTCCGTCTATAAAGCCACTACGTTCGGCGTAAGTGGATTTTATTGCGGTGTCGCGGGTGCACTGTCGGCTATCGTGGTGGAATTCATCGCACCGGAGAGCTTTACCATTATTCATGCCATCTTGCTGTTGATCGCCATGGTGATTGGCGGCTTGGCCTCTATTCCCGCGGCAATAATCGGTGGTGCGTTTATCTTGTATATGCCGAATTTCTCGGAAGCGGTCGTCGATGCCTTCTTTGCCGGCGACCCCAGTTCCAAGGCTCTTGTTTGGGTATCGTTCGGCGTTGTCATGATTATTGTTGTTTACATAATGCCGATGGGGGTGGCAGGATTTATCCGCTGGAATGTACAGAAACTGGCCCGTCGGGGATAAACGACAGTATTGCCCCTTCGCGGGTCTGTTACTTGAATACGGGGTGAGAATCGGTACTGTTGTTACAGTCAAGAAAATTGACACAACAAGGAGAGCACAATGGGAAAGACGTACACATTAACTTCAGGGGCCACGGTGGCCTTCCTGGCCGGCATTGGTGTCGCCGTCGCGGGCAATGCCCCGGGCGTCACCGATACGGAAATCAAGATTGGTAACACCAATCCATACAGTGGACCCGCGTCGGTCTACTCCACAATTGGCAAGTCGATCTCTGCCTGTTTCGCGGAGGTCAATGACACCGGCGGCATCAACGGGCGTAAGATCAACTTCATTACTTATGATGATGGCTACAGCCCGCCCAAGACCAAGGAACAGATCCGCAAGCTTGTTGAAAAAGACAAGGTTGCCTTGACATTCCAGACTCTGGGCACGCCGACCAATTCGGCCATTCACAGGTACATGAATAAAAAGAAGGTGCCGCACCTCTTCGTCGCCACCGGCGCGACCAAGTGGGGCCAGCCCGACAAGTTCCCCTGGACCATGGGTTTCCAGCCGAACTATCAGACCATCGGTCGTATTTTCGGCAACTATATCCTGCAGAATCACCCCAAGAGCAAAGTCGCCGTGCTGTTCCAGAACGACGATTATGGCAAGGATTATGTCATCGGCGTGAAAGATGCCATGGGTGATCAGTATGCCAAGATGGTGGTCAAGGAAGAAAGTTACGAAGTCACCGATCCGACTGTCGCCAGTCAGATCATCAGCTTGAAGAACAGCGGTGCCGACGTTCTGGTCAACATCTCCATTCCGAAGTTCGCCGCTCAGGCGATCAAGAAGATGGACGCCATTGGCTGGAAGCCTGTGCATCTGTTGAACGATGTGGCCGCGACCATCAAGGCGACCTATACGCCGGCCGGCCTGGACAAATCCAAAGGCATCCTCTCCGTGACTTATTTGAAGGATCCGAATGACCCCGAATGGGCCAATGATCCCGAGATCAAGGCATGGCGTGCCTTCATGACCAAGTACTATCCGAAGGGCGACCGCGCCAATGCCTTCAACGTCTATGGTTGGGCGGTTTGCAGCCTGATGATTGATGTTCTGGAGCGGGCGGGCGACAATCTTAGCCGCGACAATATCATGAAGATGGCGGCCAGCTTCAAGAAGTTCCGGGTTCGCGGTACGCTTCCCGGTATCGTCGCCAACACCGGCCCGGCGGATTTCTATCCGGTCGAGCAGATGCAGATGGTTCGTTTCGATGGCAAGGGCAATGTTCGTTTTGGCCCGATCATCAGCGCCGAAACCAGCAGCGAATAAGCGCGACATACGAATACCAAACGATTGGGCCGCCGGGCATTCCGGCGGCCCTTTTCTTTTACCCGTTGATGAGTTAGGCAACGGCAATGTCGCGAAAACAAAATGATAGAGGCAAGATGCAGAGCACCCGGGTTGAAGGTTATTTTTATCTGATCGCGTTTGCTCTGTGCATTCCGGCGGCCAACTGGCTGTTGGGCCATGCCGGCACAGTCTGTCCGCCGAATTCGCCTTGTCTGATCCCTGTCGCGCCCGGCATCATGGCGCCCAGCGGCGTGCCCATGATCGGGCTCGCCTTGGTGCTGCGCGATCTGGTGCAACGGCGATTGGGTGCCCGTTGGGCCATCGGGGCCATTTTGGCAGGCGCCGCGCTATCTGCCTTTTTGGCGCCGCCGGCCCTGGTTCTGGCCTCCGGCGTCGCTTTTTTGTTGTCTGAATTGGCTGATTTCGCCGTTTATACGCCGTTGCAGCGCCGCCGGTTGGTCCTGGCGGTGGTGGCGTCGGGGTTGGTTGGTCTGGTCATCGACAGCGTTTTATTCTTGCAGCTGGCCTTTGGCAGCCTGGATTTTCTGTCGGGGCAGATCGTTGGAAAGGCGTGGGTAGTGTTGCTGTCTATTCCCATCATCTGGTGGCTGCGGAACTGGGATCAGCGCCGGGGCGTACAGGCCGTCTAGACCCCAATTACAAGCTGTATTGAAAACGCCTGATTAATTCCAACTTATTGACATTTCACGATAAATTTGCTTTGATGCCATGTTAAGTAATGTCGGAAGTGAATCCGATCCGTTCCGCGTGGGTTTTTGGTGGTTGAATTGTGACCAGTATTGGAACAGCAGGATCAGCGTATGTACGGGTGGCCTATGGCCACCGGGATGTTGCGCCTGTGCGTGCAACCCAGCCTACTGTTCATCATAGGACCGCTAGCGAGCAGAGCGCCCAGTTCGCGGCCAAGGGTCAAGGGCAGCCGGATACATCCCATACCCAGGCTTCCCGGACGGCGCCAGTAAATGTCGTTGATCTGCCGGTCACCAATCGCCGGAGCGTTGAGCCGACGATCCGCACACAGCAACCGCAGCCCTATACGCCGTTTCTGGCCCAGCAAATCGCGCAGGAAGAATTACCTGACAAGTCGAAAGCCATGCGGCAAAAACATGCAGCCGTGACGGAGGCCTATGTGACGGCCAGTAATGATTCAGTCAAAATTCTTGGCCCCGTGCGGCCTCGCGAAATAGTCGTCTGAGGCTGGACGCACTTTTTCTTTTTCAGCGATATCTAAGCGGCACCTGGTTGGTGCACAAGATTGGTGATCTATTTGGCGGCGGTCCATCGGATTGCATCAACCGCGGTGGGGTGGATCGAGACCTTCGCCATGCCCCGTGGCAAACGGGGCCTTGGCCAGGGTCGGCTATCAATGCACCGTGTGGCCGACTTCGCCACTCAGGCGGTGAATTTCTTCCGCCACGCCATACCAGGCATTTTGCTGGGCCACGTACAAGGCTTGTTCATAGCCGAGATTTTCGATCAGATTTTGCGCCAGACCTTGGTAATGTTCGACAATCCCGGACATCGGTATACTCCTTATGCGTGGCGACCGTGAGAAACAGCATAAGGGCTGTTGATTAAGAAATTCTAAGCGACAAAGTTGTATTGGGAGGTACTAGGCGTGATTTATATTTCTTCCTGGCGCACGATGGAGGAACGGGCAGTGGAAATGGGGGCGACCCATATACTCTCGTTGTTGGGCATTGAAGGCGCGCCGCAAACGCCTGTGGGAATAGACCCGGCACGGCATCTGCATATCGAGGTTGATGATGTGCCGGCCTCTTATGCCGGGGACATTGAGCCCACCGTCGAGCACGTGCGGGAACTTCTGGAATTTGCCAGGATCTGGAACCGGCAAGGGCCCATGTTCGTGCATTGCTATGCCGGTGTCAGCCGCTCGACCGCCGCCGCCTTGAGTATCCTTTGCCACTACAATCCCGGCCGGGAGATGGAGGCCGCCGAGGCGCTGCGCCTCGCGGCCCCGCATGCCAAGCCAAATCTCAAGATTATAGCCATCGCCGACGATATCATGGCGTTGGACAATCGCCTTGTAGATGCCGTCGCGGCCATTGGTGCGGGGTCTTATGATGGCGCGGCAACGCCATTGGTTGAATTGTCGATGACGCTTTGAGATGAGGCTTTAGGATCACGCTTTAGGGTCACGCTTTAAGATGACGCTTTAGGATTTGGGGGGACGTATGCGTGCTATAGTTTGCCGGGAGTTGGGACCGTTGTCGGTCTTGAATTTGGAGGATCTGCCGGAACCCGATTTGGGGCCGGGTCAGGTGCGGATCAAGGTCAATGCCACGGGTATCAATTTCCCGGATATCCTGACCGTTGAAGGGGTTTATCAGCATAAACCGCCGCTGCCCTTTATCGCCGGCTTCGAGACTGCCGGAGAGGTGATCGAGGTCGCCCCAGGCGTGGAGAGCGTGAAACCGGGCGATCGGGTCATAGCTGGCGTGCGGCCCGGCGGTTTCGCCGAACAGGCGGTGGTGGACGCCACGGCCGTACTACCGACACCCGACGCGTTCGATGATGTTACCGCCGCTGCGTTCCGGGTTGCCTATGTCACGGCCTACCATTGCCTGTTTCAGCGCGGGCGCCTGCGGCCCGGCGAATGGGTGCTGATCAACGGTGCCACGGGCGGTGTCGGCCTGGCCGCCGTGGAGGTCGCCAAGCTGCATGGCGCCAAGATCATCGCCACGGGCGGCGACGACGGCAAGCTGGCGGTGGTCAAGGACTATGGCGCCGACCATGTCATCAACTATCAACAAGGCCCCTTTCGCGATCAGGTCAAGGCGATCACGGAAGGGCGGGGCGTTGATTTGGTCTATGATCCCGTGGGCGGCGATGTCTTTGACCAGTCCCTCCGCTGCATGGCCTGGCATGGCCGCATTGTGGTGCTCGGCTTTACCTCTGGACGGATACCCGAACTTTCTCTCAATTATGCCCTGATCAAGGGGTTGTCGATCATCGGCTGCCGGGCCGGTGAGGCACGCCGCAATGACCCTGAAGCCGGCAATAAGGAGCTCGAGGATGTGCTCGACCTGGCCAACGCGGGCAAATTGCATCCCTATGTTTCACACGTGGTGCCATTGGAGCGGGCTGTCGAAGGCATGCAATTGCTGTTGGACCGCAAGGTCATCGGCAAGGCTGTAGTCACCATGGGTTAGGGGATGCTATGTGGAGTCATCTCAAACGAGTAAGATGAGCTCATGCGCATTCTCTACCATTTCTGGCTCTCACCGTTTTCCCGCAAGGTGCGCATCGCCTTGTTCGAAAAGGGCCTGGAAGCCGAGCTGGTGGTGGAAAAATACTGGGACCGGCGTCCGGAATTTCTGGCCTTGAGCCCGGCCGGCCAGGTACCAGTGTTGGTGGAGCCCGATGGCACGATCCTGGCCGATAGTCAGGCCATCGTCGAATATCTGGAGGATTGCCAGCCGGAACCAAACCTGCTGGGCCGGGACCCCTTGGCACGGGCGGAATGCCGCCGTCTGATCGCCTGGTTCGACGGCAAATTCTATGATGAGGTAACGGATTTTCTGTTGCGGGAAAAATTGCTGAAACGCTTCATGGGCATGGGCGAGCCGCGCTCTGATCTGATCCGCGCCGGTCGGGCGAATATCGGTTATCACATGGATTACATCGGTTATCTGGTGGAGCGGCGGAACTATATGGCAGGCGAGGTTTTTTCCCTGGCCGATATTACCGCCGCCGCGCATTTGTCCTGTCTGGATTATCTTGGCGATGTCCCTTGGGATCAGTATCCGGATGCCAAGGAATGGTATGCCCGGGTAAAATCACGCCCCTCCTTCCGGGCCATTCTGGCGGATCATATGCCCGGCCTGCCGCCACCTAAGAACTATGCAGATCTCGACTTCTAAGGTCCCAGAAGGCTATGTCGAATTGGCCGCCGCCTTGCGCCTCGAGGCCCGCGCAGTGGGGTTCGATGCGATCGGGATCACCGGCCCCGATACTATCCCCCAAGCCGGCGGACGATTGGACGAATTTCTGACCCTGGGCCGCCATGGCGATATGGCATGGCTGGTGGAAAAGGCCGACCGCCGCCGCCACCCCAATGCCTTGTGGCCCGATACCCGCGCGATCATCATGCTGGGTATGAATTATGGCCCGGAAGACGATCCCATGTTGCGGTTGACCGAGAATGGAAAAGGCAATGTCTCGGTCTATGCCGGTCGCAAGGACTATCATGTGGTGGTCAAGAAACGCCTGAAAGCCCTGGCAAGATGGCTGCAGGCCCGCGCGGGCGGCGAATTGAAGGTTTTTGTCGATACCGCCCCGGTGATGGAAAAGCCCCTGGCCCAGGCCGCCGGTCTGGGATGGCAGGGCAAGCATAGTAATCTCGTCAGCCGGAATTTCGGATCATGGCTGTTCCTGGGCAGCATATTCACGACCCTGCCGTTGCCCGTCGATAGCGTCGAAACCGATCATTGCGGGGCGTGCCGGCGTTGCCTGGATATCTGTCCCACAAAGGCCTTTCCCGCGCCCTATCAATTGGATGCCCGGCGCTGCTTGTCTTATTTGAGTATCGAACATCAAGGTCATATTCCGGCGGCGTTCCGCACACCCATGGGCAATCGTATTTTTGGCTGTGATGACTGTCTGGCGGTCTGTCCCTGGAACAAGTTTGCCGTTGCCGCCCACGACGCCGTCATGGCGCCGCGCCCGGGCCTTGAAATGGCGGATTTGTCAAAGTTGCTGCAATTGGATGACGGGACATTTCGGCAGCTCTTCGCGGGTACGCCTGTCAAACGCCTGGGCCGGGATCGTTTTCTGCGGAATGTCCTGATTGCGGCCGGCAACAGCCGGGACGGTCAGTTGTCCGCGCTTGTGGAACCACTGATCAGTGATCCTTCCCCCCTGGTGCGGGCCATGGCGGTCTGGGCCTTTGCCCAATTACGCGGCGGCGATGCAATTGCGGCCTTGGCGCCAGGTTATCTGGGCATGGAAGCGGACGAAGCCGTCCGGGCGGAATGGACGGCGGCTAATTCCGGTTAAGTTCCATTTGCTGCAAGCGGGCCTGAGCCGCATCGCCGGCGGGGGTGCCGCCATGGTCTTGCGCCGCGCGCAGCCAATCGGCCCGGGCGCCGGTCAAATCGCCCTGGGAATAGCGCAGGATGCCCCGTTCCAACCGGGCGGAGGGGTTATTGGGGTTGATAGCCAGGGCCCGGTTTATGGCCCTCATAGCTTCTTCCGGCCGGTTTAATTGACGCAGGGCGCTGGCCCGGAAAGCGGCGGCGTCGTCGTCGTCAGGCAGCAGCACCACGGCCCGATCCAGGTCCGCAAGGGCGGCGGCATGGCTGCCTTGTTCGGCACTGATGCGGGCGCGATCAATCAGGTGGGAGGGGTTGTCGGGATGATATTGCAAGGCCAGATCGATCGCTTGCAGGGCCAATTCCAGCCGCCCGCCCAACAGCCAGACATTGGCCGCCTGGGCCATGACATCGCCGGGCGAGGGGCTGTGTTCGGGCGGCAACGCGGATGCCAGGGCTTCCAACCGTTGCGCCGCGCGGTCGAACTGCTTCGCTTCCAGCAAGGCCAGGGCCGCGCAATGGCGGGCGGCGGCACCGCCGTTGAGAGCGGCCCAGGCCTCGGCCGCGTCGAAGGCCTTCCAGGGTTCGCGATAGGTCAGGGTGATGCAACTGCGGTATTGCCGTTTGTGATCGATACTCATCCCCGCCGCCATGCCCTCCGTGGGAAGCAGTAGAAGGCAGATCAGGATCAGTCCGTATTGTCTCCATAAGCGCATGGGCCTACCTTCCATGCTTGGACGGACGGCGGCAAGGGTTGCGGTGGCAGTGGCGAATAATAATTTCTTTTGCTTCGGCATGGGGTACAGCGCCCAGGCCCTGATTCCACGCTTGTTGGAACAAAACTGGATGGTGGCGGGCACCAGCCGGGACGGCGAGGGTAATTCGCTGCCGTTCAGCCGTGCCAACCCCCTGTCTGAACCGCATGGTCAATTGTGCGATGTCACCCATATCCTGCTGTCGATCCCGCCCGACGATGCCGGCGACCCCGTGTTGGATTGTCACGGCGACGACCTTGCCACGCTGCCAAAATTGTGCTGGCTGGGCTATCTCTCGACCACGGGGGTTTATGGTGACCATGGCGGCGGCTGGGTGGATGAGGCAACCCCCCTCGCGCCGATCCACAAGATCAGTACGCGGGGCCAACGGCGCGTCGCGGCGGAGACAGCCTGGCTGCACTGGGCCGAACGCCATGGTCTGGCCATGCATGTCTTTCGCCTGGCGGGTATTTATGGCCCCGGCCGCAATGCCCTGGAAAATCTGCGCCGGGGCAGGGCCCGGCGTATCGTCAAACCGGGGCATGTGTTCTCCCGCATTCATGTGGATGATCTGGCGGCTGTCCTGGCGGCCTCCATGGCGAAACCGAACCCCGGCGCGATCTATAATGTCTGCGATGACGAGGCGGCGCCGCCCCAGGATGTGATCGCCCACGCGGCGGAGCTTCTGGGCCGGCTGCCGCCGCCCGAAGTACCTTTCGATCAAGCGGAACTGAGCCCCATGGCGGCGAGTTTCTATGGCGATAACAAACGGGTCCGCAATGACCGGATTAAGGACGAATTGGGCGTTCGCCTGAAATATCCCGACTACAGGGCCGGACTGGCGGCACTGTTACGTGGTTTCTGAATGGCTGGCGTTTTGGTATAATTTCTAATGTTTGAATCGGCGGCCCGTTCGCCGATTTTGTTTATGTAGAGGTGCGTCCTTGTTTCAGAAAGATCGGTTTATAGAGACCTGCAAGGCGGTGGTTGGCGAGGGACAAAAGGCCATTCGCGAGGCGGTGTTAGAGGCAGTCGCCAATCCGGCGGAAGTCATTAGTGAATTAGGCGTCCCTGATCAGGCCGGGGTCTATCCGCTGTATCAGGCGGAAGATCTGACCGTGATCAACTTCATCTGGGCGCCCTATATGACCCTATTGCCGCACAATCATAATATGTTCGCCGTGATCGGCATCTATGGCGGGCGGGAGGACAATATGTTCTGGCGCCGCCTGGATGATCCCGGCGGCCCGGGTCTGGAGGCGGCGGGAGCCGATAGCCTGGGCGTGGGGCAGGCCGTGACCATGGGTCCCGATATCGTCCATTCCGTGGCCAACCCGATCCGCAAACTGACTTGCGCGCTGCACGTCTACGGCGGCGATTTCTTCCATCCGCCCCGGCCCCGCATTCAGTGGGATCACGAAACCCTGTTGGAAGAACCTTGGGACATGAACAATACCCACAAAGTATTCCGCCAGGCAGATATGCGCTTCAAGGCCGGCGTGGCCGCGGGGGCGGAGGACTAGACCACGTCTATGTTCCATAAACGTGGTCTAGGGCTTGTACCCTTGCGGTCGGGTGACCACGTAGGGTAGGTTGCCGCGCCGCAGGGAAACCACTTTATCGCCGGGGAATTGTGCCGTGATCGCCAGATTTTTTGGCTGGTTGGAAAATATTACCGACCCGCTGCCCCCCGCGCAGCCGGAGATGCCGCCCGCCGCACTGATCCCGTTCGCCCTGCATTACGCCAAGCCGTTTTGGCCTCTGTTGCTGACCTCCGCCCTGTTCGCCACCGTCATCGCGTTGTTGGAGGTCATGCTGTTTGCCTTTCTCGGGCGGCTGGTGGACTGGCTGGCGACGGCTGATCGGGCGAGTTTTTGGGACAATCACGGCGGGCAACTGATCGTCATGGGCGCGGTGGTCATGGTTGTCCTGCCAATTCTGAAGTTTTTTTATGAATCCGTCTCGCACCAGGGTTTGTTGGGTAATTTTGCCATGCGCACACGCTGGCAGGCGCACCGTTATCTCCTCCGCCAAAGCATGGAATTCTATCAGGATGATTTCGCCGGCCGGGTCGCGGCAAAGATGATGCAGACGGCGTTGGCCGTGCGCGATATCGTCATGAAATTTACCGAAGTATTGCTGTATGTGGCGGTCTATTTCGCCGCGGCCGTGGTTTTATTCGCCAGCTCCGATCTGCGTTTGACCGCACCCATGATCATCTGGTTCATCGGCTATATGTTTGCCATGCGCTACTTCGTGCCCCGCCTGCGGGATTGGTCCAAGGCCCAGGCCGAGGCGCGTTCCGTGGTCACGGGCCGGGTGGTGGACAGCTATACCAATATCGGTACGGTCAAGATGTTCGCCCATGCGGCTTACGAGGATGACTATGCCCGAGAGGGGATGCAGGGATTTTTGGATCCCATATATGCCCAAATGCGGCTTTCCACGCTGCTGACCGTGACCCTGAACCTGATGAATGCCAGCCTAATTTTCTCCATCGCCGGGATGTCCATCTGGCTGTGGTATCAGGACGCCGTGGGCGCGGGCGCCATCGCGCTTGCGACGGGGTTGGTTTTGCGCCTGCAGGGTATGTCCCAGTGGATCATGTGGGAAGTCTCCAACGTATTCGAAAATATCGGCGTGGTGATGGACGGCGTGGAAAGCATCGCCCGTGAAAGGGCCATCGAAGACGCCCCCGATGCCCGGGCCCTGGTGGTCGATGCAGGCGGTATTCGATACGACCACATTAATTTCAACTACGGCAAATCTCGTGAAGACGTGGATCAGGGTGTCATCGGTGGCCTGGACCTGGATATTCGACCGGGCGAAAAGGTGGGTATCGTTGGACGCTCGGGCGCCGGGAAATCGACCCTGGTCAGCCTGCTGTTGCGCTTCTACGACCTGGAGGACGGGCGCATCCTCATAGACGGTCAGGATATCGCGGCGGTCACCCAGGATAGTCTGCGGGCCCAAATTGGCATGGTGACCCAGGATACTTCGTTGCTGCACCGTTCCGTGTTCGACAACATCAGCTATTCCAAGCCCGGCGCGACCGAGGATCAGGTTCTGGCGGCAGCGAGAGCGGCCAAGGCCGATGAATTCATCACCGAACTGGAGGACGGTCAGGGCCGGCGCGGCCTGGACGCTCATGTGGGCGAGCGGGGCGTTAAGCTGTCGGGCGGGCAGCGGCAACGTATCGCCATCGCACGGGTTCTGTTGAAAGACGCGCCCATCCTGATCCTGGACGAGGCGACATCGGCCCTGGATTCGGAAGTTGAAGCGGCCATTCAGGAAAATTTTCAGGCCCTCATGTCCGGCAAGACCGTGATCGCCATCGCCCATCGCCTTTCGACCATCGCCGCCATGGACCGTCTGATCGTCATGGATCAGGGCCGTATCGTTGAAGAGGGCGATCACGAAACCCTGTTATTGCGCGGCGGACTATATGCCGATCTGTGGTCGCGCCAATCAGGTGGCTTTCTGGCCAAGGAGGCGGCTGAATAGGTGCGATGATCCGTCGCTCTGGCGTTCGACGGCCGGAACATGGTTTAATGGCTTGCTGCAACCTTGGAGGAATGCATCGTGAGTTATGTCCGCTATATCGACAAAACCAAGGCCTATTATCAGGCCGAAGGTTACGACAAGCCCTATCAATGGGCGAAGTTTGATGACGTGCCTTTCACGCCTTTGAAAAAACCACTGGCGGAAAGCCGTTTGGCCCTGGTTTCCACATCTGAAATCGCCTCCCGCGCCTGGGAAGATCAACGCCTGCCGTTGGAGCGGGGGGAGGCCGCGAACGTCTATGGCGTGGCAATGGACACGCCGCTGGAGGACTTGTACAGCCGCACCGATAGCTTTGACATGAACGCGACGACCCTGGATGACACGAACAGTTATTTTCCGGTGACCCGGCTGCAGGAATTACAGGCGGCAGGACGGATTGGCAGTTTGGCCACCACGGCCTATGGCGTCTACAACGCCTATTCGCAAAGCAAGACACTTGAAGTTGATGGCCCTGAAGTTCTGCGCGGCTGCCGTGAGGAAGGCGTGGATATTGCCCTATTGGTCCCGGTCTGACCGGTTTGCCACCAGACCGTGAGTCTGGTCGCACGTTACCTGGAAGAAAACGGCATCCCCACGGTTGTCGCCGCCGCCGCCCGCGATATTGTCGAGACTTGCGGCGTGCCCCGTTTGCTGTTCACGGATTTTCCCTTGGGTAATCCATGTGGCGAGCCGGGCAATGCCGACCAACAGCGCCAAATTACCTCCATGGCGCTGGATCTTCTGGAAAGCGCGGACGGGCCGCGAACCACCGTGCAGACGCCGTTTGCCTGGTCCAAGGGAGATGCCTGGAAATCCAAGGTCTTCACCCAGGAACAGCCCTGGCAGACAGCGGAAATCAAGAATGCCTGGCTGGAGAAAAAGGCCCTGTATCGCAAGCTTAAGGAAGAAGGATCTGCCTAGGTGTCCGATAAAGCAGTTACCGTTTATTCCACGCCCCTTTGTCAGCCGTGCGAACAGTTGAAAGGCTATCTGCGGGCCCACGATGTGGAGTTCGTGGCCAAGGACCTGATGATGGATGAAGAGGCGGCGGCTTTCATCGATAGCCACAACATCCGCTCTTCGCCCGTCCTGCAAGTTGGTGACGTGCTGCTGTACGGCCCCGACCTGGGCCCGGAGACGGTGGACGAGCTGCTGGGATTGGACTGATTAGGTTTTCCCCGTATGGGGGCGCCGGTAAACGGTGTTACGAGTTGAAGATGGCGTCGATGGTATCGGCGTCCGCTTCTTCCGATAGGCCGGAGAAATCTTCCTCGATTTCCATGTCGTCGGCAGCGTCGGGCTCCGCCGCGATTTCCGCGACAACCGGCTCCTCGATAATGGGTTCCTCGACAACTGGTTCCTCGACTACTGGTTCTTCGATAACTAGCTCCGCGACAACCAGCTCTTCGACGATCGGCTCGTCGGCAACCGTTTGGGCCGCGGCCGCCGGCACGGCGTCGAATTCAATGCCGTCCGTCGGATCGGCTCCGTTGGCGTCACTGTCGTCGGATGGTTCAACTTCGTCGAAGGATTGCCCGTCGCCCCCATTCATTAATTGATCGATGTCTGCCTGATCAACGCCCTGGCCTTCCAATTGGGGACCATTCAGCAGGCCGGCTTCGGGGTGTTCCTCATTCAGCATGACGGAGCTGAAGTCGTCTTCAGCGCCATTGCGCAGGGATTCCGAGCCCCAAATTTCGATCATCGCGCCGACACGCTGTTCGAGATAGTGCAAGGCATTGACGACTTTGGTGGTGCGTTGCCCGGTGATGTCCTGGAACGAGCAGGCCAGGAAGATATTGGTAATATCCTCTTCCAGCGTATCCAGCAGTTCGTCGTTCGAGCCGCCTTCGCGCATCGTTTCGCAGGCATCCTGAATGCGTTCGGCGGCGGCCAGAATATCGTTGGTTGCCCGTTCCGTCGCCGTAACGATGGCGTCCAGATCCTCGGTCGCAGCCATGATGCGGTTGTTGGCGCCGTCCTTGGGCTTGATCGCCGCGATATCGCGGCGGGTATGCTTGATGGCGTCGCTCATATCCTGCAGTTCAGCGGCCAGGATATCGGTGGGCTGCTTCATTTCATGGCGTTGAAAATAAGTCCGGCAGTCGTCCAGGGCCCGCATAACCAGATCAGAAGCCACGGCGCGGTTGCGCCTGGCATGTTCGCGCAGAAATGTCCGCCCCCGCGCCGTCTGCATGACGGCTTCTTCCAAGGCATCATAATCCCTATGAGATAATTCCCCTTGGGCTTCGGGATCCTCGTCATCGCCCAACGCGACGTCATCATAGCCCGGATCTTCCGGAAGCGCCTCAAGATCAAGGGCTACAGGCTCGCTATTCATACTCATCGCTTTGTCTTCCGTAGTATTGTTTTGCCGCGCGCTTGGCTGATATCTTTTTCAAATAGGTCTAATATGACCCCTGGTTGGATGGAATAGTGGCGCGGAGTGATTAATATTTCGTTTTCCTTGAAATGAATGCCATCCGTCGACTTCCGGCCACGAATATTGCCGGCCAGGAAAGAAGCATGGCGAAAACTTTTTGTTTGGTGCGTGGAGTTAGAGGTATACCCGTATGAGTATTAATGATGCAGACCAAAAGGCCGGGGAAATTGCTCGGGACATGCATGAAAAAGATCCCGTGGCGCGGAATTTGGCCATTTCATTGGATGAAGCCCGGGCCGGTTACGCGCGCATTACCATGCGGGTCGGGGACCATATGGTAAATGCCTACGGGACGACCCACGGCGGCTATAGTTTTATCCTGGCCGATACGGCCTTTGGCCTTGCAAGTAATAATCGTGGCCGGAAGTCATTCGCTCAAGCAGCCCATATTACCTTTATGACCTTTGGCAAACCCGGCGAATTACTTACCGCCGTGGCCGAGGAACGCAGCGTTTCAGGGCGTACGGGTATCTTTGATGCCACGGTTTACGGTGAAGACGGCCGCGTCGTGGCTGAATTCAATGGCCTATCCCGCGCGGTGAAGGGCCCGTCCGGAGTCTAAGAGCAACCTCGTAGCTAAATTCAATTTGGTTGCAAATGATCACACTTGTGTTCAATTTGCCTTTTCGGTAAAATGTATTATGTAAACTATCTGTGAATCAAAAAAAGATCAGAGTTGGAGAATGGTATGCATGTAGAACGTATTCTGGCCTTGAAAGGCAATGATGTTATATCGCTGGCGATCAATGAAACCATTGGTCGGGCCATTGATGTTTTGAGCGAGAACCGCATTGGCGCCATCCTGATTCGAGACGATGATGGGTTTGTCAGAGGGGTACTTTCCGAGCGGGATATTGTACGCGGCCTGGGTCAAATGGGCGCGCGTTGCATGGACATGTCCGTGGCTGAATTGATGACCCGCGATGTGGTTTTCTGCGGACCCGAGGATGACATTGACACCATCATGGCAGTCATGACAGAGCGCCGGATCCGCCATTTACCGGTGATGCGGGACAATCAGCTGCTTGGCATTATTTCAATCGGCGACGTGGTCAAGTTCCGCATTGAGGAGATCGAGACCGAAGCCGCGGCCATGCGGCAATATATTGCAACGGCTTAGAGCAACCCGCGGTCAATTGAATTCAATTGACCGCGGGTTGC
>JABIRL010000166.1 GCA_018667855.1 Rhodospirillaceae bacterium | reverse complement strand
CCAGGGAAATGTCGCGCAGGAATATGATCATGGCCGCCCTGGTCGGCGGCGGGGGCGTCAAGCTTTCCGTCATGCCCGGGCGGTGATCGCCGGTCGTCTCGCACCCCGGCGAAATCGCGCTCAAAACGGCTATACCGCAACATGCGGCCAATCTGAATATGCTGGATGCCGAAGTTTTCATCTTCCATCGAGCCTCATGTGACGGATGACGACTTAAGCGGGAATGAGCATGGCCGGTAATGAATTCAGTTTCAATATGTTTCGGGCTTGCAAACTGACGTTATAAACGGGGCAAAAACAGTCCCGCAAATGCGGGGCGCCAGGCGATATTAATTTATGTTTGATCGGTCGCGGATCAAGGCGCGGCGTTGATCAAGGCCAAGGCTTCGTCATTGTCGAAACCGCGCAGGGTGGTCAGGCGGGAAAACCCTTTCTTGCCCATGCCGATCGCAAATTTGGCGGCGGCGTCTCCCTGCAGGAAGTTCACGATCAAAACCCGGTCATACATTCCCATGGTCAACCAGGTGCCGACCAACTCACCGCCCAGATCACCAATCATTTTTTCCGCCCCCGCACGCCGGCTGGGCGCATCGGAAATGCCCTTAACGCCCTCATCCGTGAGATTCATAAGATAGATAAACGTTGCCATCGTATTCTCCCTCTCTGTCGAGATTCGATCGGCCAAAGCGGCGCGACCGTCGGGACTGGTCCGACTACACAACGAAACGATGCAACCACCAATTGGAGCCCTTGTCACCAATTTGTTTTCCGACCGCCAGCCACAGGCGTTAACACTTTATTTACCATGACGGCGCGAACATTCATTTGGACGCAAGCAGTCCGACGACGGATGAACATAACGGGAGACAAGATCATGACCCAATCAGATATGACCATTCAGAATATGTTCGACATGCTGCAGGCCGAATATGGCGCATTCCAGGACGACGCGCCCGCCGTCGCATTGGATATGGAGTTTGCCCATGAGGCCTCCATAAGCGATCTGCCGAAAATCGTGCAGGAAGCAGCCGCCCTGGCCGCCTGACGTCGATCGTTCAGTGGGCCTTGATCCACAGGGCGATCTTCTTGACGACTTTTCCGCGCTGGCCCAGAAATCCATGATGTGATTTCGGCCCGCATGGATCGCCCTTGGTATTGCCGCCCTTGATGGTGATCAATTCAGTTATCCGGGCGCCGGTCAGGCCATCCATGATGCGGGATACGCCATAATGCGGCGTGACATGGCAGCCATCCTTGACATGATGGACCACCAGAGTTGGAACCCGAATGGCGGATAATTTCATATCCAGCAGATTGCCGCCTTTGCGGTTATCTTCTGAAATGGCCGACGTCAAAACAATGCCGTCCGGTCGGCCCGGATCTTTCTGCTGAAGCCGAATTCCCGCCCCGGCGACCGAGGTCGACCCGCGACTTGTGCCGATTAGCCAAACCGGCAGACTATATGTCTTGCGAAGGGCGGTAACGATCAGACTGATGTCCCGGGCATGGTCCTCGGATTCCCGGAAATCAAATTCCATCACCGAACCGCCGTCGGTCTGGTCCGAAGGCGCATCGATCACCACGGCGACCAGGCCATGTTTGGTGAATTTCTTCCGGCTCGCCACCAGAAAATTCCCGGCGCGACGGATTGTACCATCCGGCTGAATGCGGATCGTGCCCGAACCGCCGGCAAACAGAATGACCACCGCCTTTGGATTGTGCGGCGCGATGATCACTGTCGGGACCGTGACCCCCTCGCGGGTCTCAAAACTTCGATAGTCCTTCGCCAGCGCCGTTCCCGGGAAGGCAAGTAGAATGAGAACAAACATCGACAGGATACGCCCCATGGGGTTCCCCTTTCCTGGAATTCTGATTCTATGCCATCGACCGGAACGGGTTTCCGATACGCCCTCCTGCCAGCAGATAGAGCCCGGCGATGACCAGGATGATCCCGGTCATGCGGCTGAGTTCAAAATTGGCGGGTTTGAACAGGGCGGGAAAGCTGCCCGCCAGCACGGCGGACAGGAAAAACACCACCAGGCTCGATGAGGCGTAGATCACCGGCGGCAGGCCCGGATTGGGGGCCAGCCCGATGGCCTGAAACAGCGACCCGTTGGCCAGCGCGCCGAACACGATTCCGATGGCGATGATCACGGCCAGTTGGGGCATGGGCGGAACCAGTTCATCGCCCCGTCCGCCCATTCCCAGATAGACGGCGATGGCCACGGCGATGGCGCCGAAATACCAGACCAGAAAAACTAGCGGGTCGATCCCGAATTTGAATTTGAAAAACGGAATCGCAATAAAGGCAGGTACGATGGTGACAGTCGCCACGATCGATTTGACGAACCAGGTTTCCATGAATTATTCCTGATGGAAGTTAAACCCTACAGCAATTCCTCGGCCAGCAGGCGCAGCGCTTCGGGGCTGGCTTCGTTGGCGACCAGTGTGGTGACGTGGCGTTTTGTTCCGGCTTCCTTCCAGGCCTCGAGCCGGTCCAGGATGCGTTCGCGCGGGCCGATCAGCGAGATGTCGTCGACCAGCGCGTCGGGGACGGCGGCGACGGCTTCCTTGTGTTTGCCGTCCAGAAACAGATCCTGCACGGTTCGGGCTTCGTCCGCATATCCCAGTCGGCCCGCATAGGCGTTGTAAAAATTCTTGCCGCGCGCGCCCATGCCGCCCACATAGAGCGCCAGATGCTGCTTGATGGGCAGACGGCATGCGTCCAGATCGTCGCCCAGGCTGACCGGCACAAAAGGCTGGGTTTCGAAATCCGCCAGGCTCTTGCCGTTGCCGGCCTTATTGAAGCCTTCTTCCAGCGGGTCCAGCAGCAAATCAAACCGTTCCGGGTTCATG
>JABIRL010000297.1 GCA_018667855.1 Rhodospirillaceae bacterium | reverse complement strand
GCCGCCCGCAGCGAGGCGATCCGGGCCAATGAAATTGCCCTCGAAGGTGTTCGCCAGGAGGCCGAGGTCGGTTCCCGCACAACCCTTGATGTGCTGGATGCGGAACAGGAATTACTCGATTCCCGTGTTGCCCTTGTCATCGCGGAACGGGATGAATATGTCGCCGGTTACCAATTACTTGCCGCGATTGGCCGTTTGACGGCGGCACATATCGCCCTGCCTGTACAGATATATGACCCCAATCGGCACTATCAAAAGGTTCGCAATAAGTGGTGGGGCTGGAACACTGAAAAAGATTAAGGAATTTTTCACTATAAGGCGTTAATTACTGCGTTTAATTGAGTTGATTGCAGTATTAGCCTTTTTCACCTGATTATTTTAAAATGAAGGTGAATCATCATTCTTCGAGGGCCGCGCCCCATGACTGACGCTACGGAACAAGACGACGACCGGGAACCAACGATGGAGGAGATTCTGGCCTCCATCCGCCGGATTATCTCTGACGACGAGGAAGAGGGCGGCGGCGATGGCGAAGGTGACGGTGATGGCGAAGAAGAAGTAGCCGAAGCGGAAGAAGTTGATGAAGAGGTCGAGGAAGAGGACGACGAGGTCCTTGAACTGACCGAAGTGGTCGCGGACATCGATGATGTGCCCGATTTGGAACCGGAACTCGAACCCTCGATGGAGGAAGAGGTCGAGGAAGAAGAGGAACCGGTTCCCATAGACGATTTCGACAGTATCGAGATCGAGGAACCGGAGCCCGAGCCGGAACCGGTATTCGAACCGGAACCCGTGCCGGTAGCCATGGCGCCGGCCCCGAGCCCGGCGGCTGATTTGCACATGTTGCTGTCCGACCATGCGGCGGATGCCGCTTCAGGCACTTTGTCCGGCTTGTCGGGCGCGGTATCGGCCGCTCGTGGCACACCCATGGGATATGCCCAGCAAACCCTGGAAGATCTGACCAAGGATCTTCTGCGTCCCATGCTGAAGGAATGGCTGGACGACAATCTGCCGCCGCTGGTAGAACGCCTGGTGGAAAAGGAAATCGCCAAGCTGGTGGGACGGGCGGAGGACGATTAAGAACGGCGATCAACGAACGCCAATCTGAACCCGGTGTCACCAATTCGATCTTCGCGCTTCCTTAGGGATGGTATCCTCCCTCATTAATTTGCATATTGGACAATGTCGGCGACAATTCCGAAGCTGACGCACTGTCCCTGTTGAAAGAGGTTCGGCGATGCTGGACAAGACCTTCATGCCTTCGGAAGTCGAGGGCCGACTATATCGGGAATGGGAAGCGTCCGGTGCGTTCTCCTGTGGCGCCGATCAGACCGGTTCCGGCAATGCGCAGCCGTATTCCATCGTCATCCCGCCGCCCAATGTGACCGGCAGCCTGCATATGGGCCATGCTCTGAACAATACTCTGCAGGACATCATGATCCGCCTGCATCGCATGCGGGGCCAGGACGTGCTGTGGCAACCGGGCATGGACCATGCGGGCATCGCTACCCAGATGGTCGTCGAACGTATGCTTGAGGAAGAGGGCAAGAGCCGTCAGGACCTGGGCCGGGAAAAATTTATCGAACGGGTCTGGGAGTGGAAGGATGAATCGGGCGGCACCATCACGGGTCAGCTACGGCGCCTCGGTGCATCCTGTGACTGGCCCCGGGAACGCTTCACCATGGACGAGGGGCTGTCCAAGGCGGTGCACAAGGTCTTTGTCGAACTCTACAAACAGGATCTGATCTACAAGGACAAACGCCTGGTCAATTGGGATCCGAAGCTGAAGACCGCGATCTCCGATCTGGAGGTCCAGCAGACCGAAGTGGCCGGCCAATTATGGCATATCAAATATCCACTTGAAGATGACAGCGGCACATTTATCACCGTTGCTACCACCCGGCCCGAGACCATGCTGGGCGACACCGCCATCGCGGTACATCCCGACGACGGGCGCTATAAGGATCTGGTGGGCAAATACGCTATTCTGCCCCTGGTCGGCCGCCGCCTGATCATTGTGGCGGACGACTATGCCGATCCCGAACAGGGTTCGGGCGCCGTAAAAATGACGCCGGCCCATGATTTTAATGATTTCGAGGTCGGCCGCCGCCACGACCTGGAAATGATCAACGTGCTCGATGATGAAGCCCGCATCAACGAGAACGCGCCCGAGGTTTATCAGGGCCTGGATAGGTTCGAGGCGCGCAAAAAGGTCCTTGCGGATCTTGAGGCCCAGGACCTGATCGCCCAAATTGACGACCACACCCATATGGTGCCCTACGGTGATCGCGGCGGTGTGCCGATCGAGCCGTGGCTGACCGAGCAATGGTACGCGGATGCCGAAACCCTGGCCAAGCCGGCGATCGAGGCGGTGCGCTCGGGGCGGACTAAGTTCGTGCCGGAAATGTGGGAAAAAACCTATTACGAATGGATGGAAAACATCCAGCCCTGGTGCATTTCCCGCCAGTTGTGGTGGGGCCACCAAATCCCTGCCTGGTATGGACCGGACGGCGAGATTTTCGTCGAGATGACCTATGAAGAGGTTGAGGCCGCGGCCCTGGCCCATTACGGCGAAGTGGTCGAACTACGCCGCGACGAGGATGTGCTCGACACCTGGTTTTCCTCCGGCCTGTGGCCGCTGACGACCCTGGGCTGGCCGGACAAGACGCCGGAGTTGGAGCGTTATTATCCCACGTCCTTGCTGGTCACCGGTTTCGACATTATTTTCTTCTGGGTTGCCAGGATGATGATGTTCGGCCTGCATTTCCACGACGATGTGCCTTTCGACACGGTCTATATCCACGCCCTGGTGCGGGATGCCAAAGGCCAGAAAATGTCCAAATCAAAGGGCAATATTGTCGATCCCCTGGAACTGATCGAAAAATACGGCGCCGATGCCCTGCGTTTCACCCTGGCCAGTCAGGCCGCCCAGGGGCGGGATGTGAAACTTTCCGAACAACGGATCGAGGGCAACCGCAACTTCGCCACCAAGCTGTGGAATGCGGCGCGGTTTTGCGAAATGAACGAATGTGTCTTACGGGACGATTTTGACCCGGCTGCTGTTACAGGAACGGTCAACCAATGGCTGGTGGGCGAGTTAAAGGCGGCCCAGGACCGCATCAGCGCCGGCCTGGACGGCTATCGCTTCAACGAAGCGGCGAACGATGCCTATCATTTCGTTTGGGGCACGTTCTGCGACTGGTATGTTGAATTTTCCAAACCTGCCCTGCAGGGCGACGACGGCCCGGCCAAGACCGAAGCACAGGCAACGGCCGCCTGGGCCCTGGACGCTATTCTGCGTCTGCTACACCCCTTCATGCCTTTCGTGACCGAGGAGCTATGGAGCCGCACCGACCAAACGAAAGCGCGGGACGGCATGCTGGTGCGCGCCGCCTGGCCGGAATATGACGATGAGCTGGTCAACGGCGGGGCACGGGAGGAAATCGAATGGGTAATCCGCGTGGTCAGCGAGATCCGCTCCGTCCGGGCCGAAATGAACGTCCCGCCCTCGGCCAAGATCCCGCTGTTTCTGAACGGCGCCAACCCCGAAACCCTGGCCCGCCTGGAACGCCAGCGGGACCTGATCGCCACCCTGGCCCGGATCACCGAGATGTCTGAACAAAGCGGCGATCTACCCGCCGGCTCGGTGCAAACCGTGGTCGATGAGGCGACGCTGGTCTTGCCTCTGGCCGATGTCATCGATCTGGACCAGGAGCGGGACCGCCTGAACAAAGCGGTCGTGAAGCTGGACAGCCAGATCGGCGGCATGGCCAAGAAACTCGCCAACAAGGGTTTCACCGACAAGGCGCCTGCCGAAGTGGTCGAGGTTCAACGGGAACGCATGGCGGAGGCCGAACAAACCCGCGACAAGCTGCGGGATGCCCTGTCGCGGTTCTAGAGTATCTAGGCGGCGGAAATTTCTTCTAAAACGCCGGCGCTTTCACGCCGTGCCAGATCGCCCCAGGCATCAAGAAACCGGTCCACATCAACCGCTTCCGAGGACCATCCGAAACTGGCCCGCAGCGCCGTGGTTGAAATTTCCGGATCGACAGCCATGGAATCGAGCACATGTGATGGCTCGACTTTGCCGGCTGAACAGGCCGATCCTGCACTGACGGAGACGCCGGCCAGATCAAGCGCCATCAGTTGTCTGTCGCTGCGCACGCCGGGCAGGGTAAAATTACTGGTGTTCGGCAAACGCGGCGCCTCTTCACAAAAGATCATCGTGGTCGGCGACAGGGCCTTGATCCCGGCCTCCAGGGCGTCCCGGTAGCCCTTTAATCTGACGGATTTTTCAGCCAGCGTATCCGCCGCGATTTGCGCCGCGACGCCGAGGCCCGATATGGCCGCGACATTTTCGGTGCCGGCGCGGAGTCCGTGCTCCTGACCGCCGCCCGAAATCAAACTGCTGAGCGGTGCGTCGCCACATCGCACAAGGGAGCCGATCCCCTGCGGCCCGCCGATCTTGTGACCCGACAAGGCAAGGTAATCGACCCCCCAGGTCATGACATCGACCGGAATTTTCCCCACCGCCTGAACCGCATCGCAATGGACGAGGGCGCCATGGCGATGCGCCAGCTCCGAAATCTCGGCCATGGGCTGGAGGACGCCGGTTTCGTTATTGGCGGCCATGACGCATACCAGGGCGGGCTCCTCGCTCTCGGCGAGTAGCGCCTCCAGGCCCTGTATATCAACGAGACCATTATGATCGATAGAAATAAGATCGCTATCGACGGAACGGGTAAGCACGGTTTTCAAGACTGCCGCGTGTTCCGTTGGCGGCACCAGGATCCGGCGGCGGCCGGCACCAATAATCACTGTATTATTTGATTCCGATCCGCCGCTGGTAAATACGACTTCTTCCGGAACCGCACCGACCAGGGTGGCGACGGCCGCGCGGGCATCCTCAATGAGTTTTCGCGCGGCGCGGCCATTGGCATGAACCGATGACGGATTGGCGCCGGTCAAACCCATGGCCCCGCAGACGGCGGCGATTACTTCGGGAAGGGGCGGCGTGGTGGCATTGTGATCGATGTAGATGGTGTCATCCATGATCTTTAAAGTCCTTCATTGCGGCACTGCAGGACCTAAACAAGACGGACTGGCGGCGGACTTATGCAGGCTAAACAATGACGCCTAAATAATGACGCCTAAACAATGACGCCTAAATAATGACGCCTAAATAATGACGCCTAAATAATGACGCCCAAAAAATGACGCAGTGAACCCGTGCCCAAAATCAGTCTGTTCACCCCCGCCAAGCTATCCGTTGAACTTTTCCTGTCGTAGGGCTTGTCGCTCTTCGTGCACCTATTTGCCATCGTAGGCCTACTTTATGAGGAAATTCTTTCAAATTTGTCGCTATGTGTCGCGCAGTTTGGCTGATTATTCTAAAATTTTGGGATTATTGAAAAAATTTACCAAATCATCTGGAATTTTTAGCAATGCTCTCCCAATTATGGGCGGGTGCCCCGCTGCCGTTCACGATAAAAGGCGTAGAGCCCGCTGCCGGCAATGATCGCAGCGCCGAGTATCGTCCAGGCGTCGGGCAAATCGCCAAAGACCCAATAGCCAATCGCCGTGGCCCAGAGCAGGACGATGTAGTGAAACGGCTGCAACGTGGATGCCGGCGCGGCGCGGAAGGCCAGGATCAGGATGTAATGACCCAGACTGCCGACCACGCCCAGCGAGAGCAATAACAGCCAGCCGGTGGTGTCGGGGGGCTTCCAGAAAAACGGCGCCAGGGCGGTCATGACCACGGCGCCGATCACCGCCATGTACAACAGCGAGGTGGCGGCATCATCGTCGGAAACCTTGCGCACAAGGATCTGATAGACCGACCACAGGACCGCACCGGCCAAGGCGATCAGGGCGGCGGGATTGAAGACGCCGATGCCGGGCCGAACGATGATCAACAGCCCCAGGAACCCGATGCCGATGGCCGTCCAGCGGCGCATCCCGACTTTTTCGCCCAGAAACGGCACGGCCAGGGCGGTGACCAGCAACGGCGCGATGCCGGCGATGGCGTGGGTATCGGCCAGGGGCAAATAGCGGAAGGCCAGAATGAAAACGCCGACTTCGATGGTGATGATCAGACTGCGGGCGATCTGCAAATAGGGATGCTTGGAGCGGAAGGCCGCGCGCAGACTTCTGGGCCGCGCGATGGCCAGGGCAAACAGACAGAAAATAAGGAAGCGAACCGATAAAATTTGCGGCACGGCGTAGTCCGCCGCCAGGGTCTTGGAAATGCCATCCATGCCGGCCAGAAGGAACATGGCCACATTCATCAGAAGGATGCCCTTGAGGGGATTGTCTTGCACAAAGCTTCCTATTCGAACTCAAGATCCCGAGACCGGCGGATTGTTCGAACCGAAACCCAGGTGGGACATTTTGGACATCTTAATTGTGCGCCGGCTGCCGTCATCGAATGCGAAACGGTCATTTCCATTTTGCCGCCATGCTGGCACACTGGCGCGATTGTATCCCATCGGACCAAATGACCCCAACTAGATAACTTGCTCAGAAGAATTGGCAACATACTAGGCACTGCGATCGCCGCCCTTCTATCAATCGTCATGTTGGCGTTGATCGGGACCGGCGCCATGTTGTCCCGCGGACCGGTTTCCCTGGCACCGTTGGCGCCCTATCTGGAAGACTTCATGGATGATCCGTCCTGGCGCTTCCGGATCCGCTTTGACGATGCGGTCTTGAGCTGGGAAGGCTGGCGCAAGAAGCTGGATCTGAAAGTGGTTGGCGCCCACTTCATGGAACGGGATGGCGGGGAGTTGATTTCGGTGCCGGAGATGTCCGTGGTTCTGGACAGCAAGGCCCTGATGGCGGGGCGGTTCCGGGTCAGCGGTCTGGAACTGATCGCGCCGAAATTGCGGTTGTTGCGCCATCGGGACGGCCGTATCGAGATCACCAACAACGACGGTACGACCCAGCCCGGGGCCGGATCCGGTTTCGATTTTGAGCCAGGCACCCTTGGCGGTGAAGCCGGGACCGAGGCGTTTGGTGATCTGCTTCTGTTAAGTGTCCGGGGCGCCGATCTGTCATTTCACGATGTCGCCAGCGACCTCAAACTTGCCGTGCCGTCGGCCGATTTGAGTTTGCGTCAGGAAACCGACGGCGTGTCCATGCGCCTGTCCACACGATTGCAGATCGGCCAGTCGGAAGCGGCTTTGGGAATTTCCGCCCTTTACCAGGACGAGACCACGCCGATTGTCGCGGCGGTCAACTTTGCCGAAGTCGACATCGCTGGTCTCGCCAAGGCCATCGGCGGTACGCGCATGGAAGCCATGCAAGGCCTGGCGGTGGTTGCCGCCGGGCGTCTGGATCTGGCGGTATTGCCCGATGGCGTTGTCGACAGTCTGACATTTGATGTGGCAACCGGCCCCGGCCAAATTGCCCTGCCTCGAATTCGCGATGAGGTCCTGGCAATCGCCGGGCTGGAGGCGAAGGGAGAATTTGCAAATAATTTTAGCCAATTAAAATTGACCGACCTGCAATTGAACCTGGGCGAGGGGCTGAGGGCCAGCGCGGCGGGCCATGGCACTTGGGGAGAGGCTGGCCCGGCGATAAATGCCAGGGGGCGTTTCGTCAATTTTCCAATTAGTAAGTTGCCGCTCTATTGGCCGGCGGATCTTGGCGTTGATGCCCGGAAATGGGTGCTTGAGAATATTCTTGGCGGCCTGGTCACGGAAGGTCGCTTCTCGGTCGATATCCGCCCCGGTGATCTGGAGCAACCGGCGCCGCGCCCCGGCATGTTCCGTTTGGATTGGAAGTTTCAAGACGCTTCGGCGGATTACTTCGGCCAGCTGCCTCGCATCGAGGGGGCCAACGGCAGCGGCTTCGTGGATGGTCTTGAATATGGTCTGACGGTGGTCAAGGCCACGGCGGGCGGTATGCAGCTGAGTGAAGGTAAATTGCACATCGCCGATCTGACCCTCAAGTCGCCTGTTTTGGATGTGGAGTTCGTCGCCCACGGCGCGATGGCGGATGCCCTGGCGCTGCTGGATGCCAAGCCGCTGGAATTTGCCAAGGCATTGACCATCCGTCCCGCTGATGCGGGTGGTACATCCGCGACCCGGGCCCGGTTTCGCATCCCGTTAAGCGACCATGTCACGCTGGAGCAGGTCGGTTTTTCCGCCGCCGCCAATATCGCGGAATTATCCCTGCCCGGCATCGGGGACGGCTATGCGTTGACGAACGGCGTCTTTACCTTGTCGGTAGTGCAGGACGGTTTGGCGCTGTCCGGCCGGGGCGCGGTCAATGGCGTGCCGTTGCAGCTGGATTGGAAGCGGGAATTTCGCACAGACCCGGGTGTATCCGGGGATCATCTGGCAATTCGCGGCAGCGCCGGGCGGGCGCAATGGCAGGCCTTGGGTCTGCCGGCGGTGAAGGGATTGCAGGGCGCCGTTGCCATGGCGGTGTCGATCGACCTCTATGATGACGGCTCCCGGCGCGGCGCGGGGCGATTTGACCTCACCGGCACGGCATTGAATTGGCCGGATATCGGTTGGAATAAGCCCGCGGCTGTTCCGGCGGAAATGAACCTGACATTTCAAAACCAGGTCAACGGCGCCTTGATATTGGACAAATTCGAATTCTCAGGCGCCGGTTTGCAAGCCCGCGGCAGTGCCAAGTTTGACGCCGACGCGGGCCTGATCGCCTTGGCCAGCGACAATTTCGTGCTCGGCGCCACCCACCTGATGATCAATGCGGCGGCCCGTCCGGGCGGCGGCTATCGTTTGGATTTGCAAGGCCCCAGTCTTGACCTGCGATCCTTCGTACCCCGATTGCTGGATGGCGCGAAAGCCACCGACGAGCCACCGTTGGAGCTAAATCTAAAAATCGATCAGGTCTATTTGACCAATGAAGTGGTTCTCAACCAGTTAGCGGGAACGGGCCAGCGGCATGATGGGGAATGGCAATCTGCCGACATCCACGCAGGCATGGCGGGCGGCCAATCCATCGGCTTTACCGTGCGGCCGGAAGGGCGTGGCCGGCGCTTCATCGTCATTGCCGGCAACGCGGGCCGCATGGCCCGTGTGCTTGGCCTGTACTCCGATGCCCGCGGCGGTACCATGTTTTTGAGTTTGCTGGTCCCCCCGGCGAAGGGCCCCGATGATACGATTGTCGGCAATCTGCGGGCCGACAACTTTCGCGTGGTCAAGGCGCGGGTGCTGACCCAACTTCTGACGCTGGGATCGTTAACCGGGCTGGGTGATGTCCTGAATGACAAAGGTATCACCTTTACCCGCCTGGATGTCCCCTTCACCATGCGGCGGCGACAATTGCATATTGAAGGTGCCCGCGCCGTGGGCCCGGCAATGGCGGTCATGGCGTCGGGCGATTACGGCCGCGACAACGAGGCATTGCGCTTTCAGGGCACCATTGTGCCGTCCTATACCCTCAACTCCGTGTTGGGCGTTATTCCGATCCTTGGCGAGCTGTTGATCGGACGCAAGGGGGAGGGGGTTTTCGCCTTCACCTACAACGTCAAGGGAACGCTCGATAATCCCAAGGTTTCCGTCAACCTGCTATCTGCCCTGGCGCCCGGTTTCCTGCGTCGCATTGTCGAGGGGCTGGATGATCCGGCTGTTGGCGATGTCTATTAGAAACCGGAATCCGGCGATCGCTGAAAATGGT
>JABIRL010000289.1 GCA_018667855.1 Rhodospirillaceae bacterium | reverse complement strand
TGATCGCCGAGTCCGATGTCCTGATTGAAAATTTTTCGCCCGGCGCCCTGGACCGTCTGGGTCTGGGATATGAAGTTCTGAAGGAAATCAATCCCGGCCTGGTCTATGCCACGATCAAGGGTTTTGGCACCTACGGCCCCTACAGCGACTTTAAAAGTTTTGAGCCCATCGCCCAGGCCATGGGCGGGGCCATGAGCGTGACCGGCTTCCCGGACGGACCGCCGACCTATGTCTGGCCGTCCATCGGCGATTCCGGAACCGGAATGCATCTGGTGATCGGTATTCTGGCGGCACTACAACAACGCCACGGCGACGGCCAGGGCCAGCATGTGGAAGTCTCCATGCAGGATGCGGTGGTCAACCTCTGCCGGGTCAGTCTGCGCGACCACCAGCGCATGGGCGAAGTCATGCCGCGCCAGGGCAATCAGTTGGGCCGCAACGTTCCCGGCACCACCTACGCCTGCCATCCGGGTGGGCCCAACGACTATGTCTTTATCTTCGCCCAGCCACAGATGTGGGACGCATTCCTGGGCGTCATCGGCCGACCGGAATTGGCCGATGATGAACGCTTCGCCACTTTGGAGGCCCGTTGGGAGAACCGCGTCACCCTGGACGCAATTATCGAGGAATGGACCTCTCAGCGCGACAAGCAAGATGTCATGCGGGCCATGGGCGAAGCCGGGGTGCCGTGCGGCGCATGTCAGGATACCGGCGAAGTTTTGGCCGACCCGCACCTGAAGGCCCGCGAGATGATCGTCGACCTGGAGTACGGGCGGCGCGGCACTTACCAAACCGTCGGCTGCCCCATCAAACTTTCCAATTCCCCGGCCGATATCACCCGTCCACCTGAACTTGGCGAACATACCGATGATGTCCTGCGTGACGTCCTGCAACTGGACGACAGCGACATTGCTCGCCTGCACCGGGAGGACGTGGTTTAAGGATATAGGCTATGCCCTACAGCACGTTTGGTTTTACCGACGAACAAATTCTGATGCGCGACAGCGTGCTGGGTTTGATGCAGCGCATTCTGCCGCCCGAGAAAATCGCGGAATTGGATCGTGAACGGAAATTTCCCCACGAGGCCTATCAGGCATTGGCGAGAGGTGGCTGGCTGACCCTGCCCCACAACAAGGATCACGGCGGCATGGATGCCTCCCACAAGGATCTGGCGGTATTCATCGAAGCCCTGGGCTATCACCATCCCGGCATCCGCGTCTCCTTCATGTCCACGGCGGTCTATGGCGGATTGTATTTGCAAAACCTGGGCGACAGCTCCCTCAAGGCGGAATTGATGGGTGGCATGCAGGACGGCTCGATCCGTACCGCGATTGCCTTTTCCGAGCCCGACAGCGGTTCCGATGCCGCCGGCATTCGGACCCGTGCGGCGCGCGACGGCGATGATTGGGTCATTTCGGGACAAAAAGTCTATGTCACCAACGCCCACGAAGCCGACTATCTAGTCGTCTCCGCCAAGACGGACCGGGATGCGGGGCGGCGGGGGCTGAGCCTGTTCATGGTTGATACCGCCCGGCCCGGTTTCGAGACACGGCCCATGGATCCCCTGGGCAGCCGATCTACTCTGCTGAACGAGGTCTTTTTCGATGATGTGCGCATTCCCGCCAACCGCCTGTTGGGGGAGGTCAACGGCGGCTGGCACGGATTGATGCACGGGCTGAACCTGGAAAGGGTATTGATCGCGGCGGCGGCGGCGGGCGGCTGCATCAAGATTATCGAGGTGGCGAAGAATTTCGTTCAGGACCGCCAGGCATTCGGCAAGACCTTGGGCGAGTTCCAGGCGGTGTCCCACAAATTCGCCGATATGCGCATGTTGATGGAGACGGCCCGGCTGGTCACCTACCGAACGGCGGAAATGCTGGATGCGGGCGAAGATGCCGTCACGGAAACCGCCATCGCCAAGGTCGTGGCGACTGAAAACAACTTCAAGGCAGCCGATCTGGGCATGCAGGTTATGGGCGCGGCGGGTTATGTGCAGGGCGATATGCAGCGCCTGTTCCGCGAGGCCCGCATGGGCATGATCGGCGGTGGCACCAGCGAGATTTTGCGCAACGTCATCGCCAAACGCATGGAGGTCTAATAATTATAGCGGATCGATATCCGGGATCGATGTTTCACCGGCGGCTGCGATGTCGGGCGTGGCGTAGTTGAGAAAACTATCCGGCAACGCCCCTCCCCAATAAACGCCAGTGCCGCGTTCCGCTTCGTTCCAGATGACCGGTTCGAAATCCGGCGCGAAAACCAGATAGCCGCCGGAATAGATTTCAATCCGATTGCCTCCCGGTTCGTAGGAATAGAGATAGAAGGCCTGGGAATTGTTGTGCTTGGCGGGGCCGGTTTCGATAAAGACGCCGTTTTCAGTCAGGATATCGGCGGCGCGCAGGACGTCCTCGCGGTTGTCGATCCAAAAGGACACATGGTGCAAACGGCCGTTGGCGCCTTTCAAGTCGGCGACATAGGCCAGTTCATGATGCACCGCCGTGGTACTCATCCAGGAACCCACCTCGAAACCGCCATCCTCGAATATCACCTGTTCGCGCACCCTGAGGCCAAGGTTTTTCTCCGCGAAGGCCCGGTTTGGCCCGACCTCCTTGCTCAGCAATGCCAGATGATCGAGCCGTCGCACGCCAGCGCCCCGGCCCGTAAACCGCATGGGCTGGTTCTTCAGACTGGAACGCAATTCCGCTGGCGCGACATAACGTTCCTCGTCGTAATAGACTTCCATTAAGTGTCCGTCGGGATCGCGGAAGCGGTAGCTGCGGCCGTGGCCAAAATCACCGTTCGACCAGCCGAGGCCAAGACCGGTATCCTCAATCGCCTTGGCGCGACGCTCCAACGCGGCCTTGCTGACGGCCCGCCAGGCGACATGGCCGATACCGGGCGCCGTGGCCTCTGTAAGCTTGAAGGTGGTCGCGGCATAGTCGCCATAACCCCTGAGGTAGACCGACCGCCCCTCTTCATGCACGCACTCCAACCCCAGGAACTCGGTGAAATACCACAGACTCTCTTCCGGCTTTGGCGTCAGAAGTTCCACATGCCCGAGATGGGCAATGTCCTGTAAGGGTTCGTCGCGATCTTCCATACCGCCGCTCCGGCTTCATCCGTTCAACATTTCTGTCAAAGAATGGTAAGGGCCGGCAAACATCCAACACTATGACCTATATCAATCGATGCGAGAGCGCGGTGGTGAGGTTGCCGGTGCATGATCGCGCTGCTACGGTTTTGCCCGCAGCAGGCAAACCGGAGGGCATGGCATGGAATACAGCCGCGACCGCATACTAACGACCCATATGGGCAGCCTGCCACGGGTCGAAACATTGGCTAACTTGTTAATTAGTCAAGACAACGGCGAAGCGATTGACGAGGCGGCGCTGGCCACGGAATGCGAAGCCGCCGTCGGGCGCGTGGTGGAACGGCAATTGGCCAGCGGCATCGATATTGGCAATGACGGGGAGCAGCCAAGGGTGGGTTTCCAAACCTATGTCAGCTCCCGCATGTCCGGCTTCGGTGGCGAGGGCCAACGGCCGGAGCCGACCGAGATTTCGCTTTTCCCCGAATGGGCCAAGATGATCAAGGCGAGACGCCCTCCGAAAGCGCGCATGTAAAATGCGCCGGCGGCCATCAGCGACGTCAGGTACGAAGACCTTGCCGGCATTTCCGACGAGTGCGCGTTATTCAGACAGGCCCTGGCCAGCCGGGACAATAGTTTCCTGGAATGCTTCATGACAGCGGCATCGCCCGGCATCGTCGCTACCACGATGATGAACCATCACTACGACAGCCACGAAGATTATCTCTTTGCCCTGGCCCGGGAGCTTGGCAAGGAATACCGCTTCATCATCGAGGCCGGCTTCCTGCTTCAGATCGACGCGCCTGATCTGGCAATGGAGCGGGCATGCTTTTTCCAGCACCAATCCCTTGCCGAATTTCAGGACACCGTCGCCCTGCACATCGCGGCCATCAATATGGCACTGGACGGCATTCCAGCCGATCAGGTCCGACTGCATTGTTGCTGGGGCAATCGTGACGGCCCGCACACCGAAGATGTTGCACTGGACGACGTGCTGACTCTGCTGCTGGAAGCAAAGGTGGGCGGTCTGTGCCTGCCGTTCGCCAACCCACGCCATGCCCACGAGATCGAATTATTGCGTACGACGCCCCTGCCGCCAGAAATGGTCCTGGTCACGGGCACGATCGAGTCCACCTCCAACTATGTGGAGCACCCTGAAGTGGTGGCGGAGCGGATCGTCCGCGCGGCGGAAGCACTGGGCGATCGGGAGCGGGTCATCGCCGGCGTCGATTGCGGCTTTGGCACCTTCGCCGGTTATTCTCTGGTCGCCGATGATGTGGTCTGGGCCAAGCTACAGGCACTCAGCGACGGCGCCGCCTTGGCCAGCAAGCGGCTTTGGTCCTGATACCTCTAGTTGGCGGGCACCAGGTGATGTTCGAAGGCAACGTCCGTGGTGTCATCGGCCGTTCGTTTGCTCTCGGTCTCCTTGACCCAATCCACATCTTTGTCCAGCAGGACGGTGGCGCAACGTACCCGGTTCTGGCTGGTATCGTCCAAGTTCGCGGGTAGTTCACCGGTTTTATCGAAGCGTTTCGCGGCTTCGATCAATTGTTTGCGGACGGCAATGATCATCGCGTCCGAGGTGCCTAGATGTTCATGGGGCCGGTCATAAATATGTTCGCCATCCGGTCCCATCATCAATTCGGTCATGGCCCGGTCCTGCAGGTTCATAATGAACGGCATGCCGATATTGAGAGATTCCTTGGCAATCTGCGGATCGATCAAATAATCGTTGTGTCGGTTGGCCACGGTATAGAAATAGGAGCGCGGATCGTTGGTGCGCGGCGCATAACCGTGCCAGTCCTTGAAAGGATCAACGCCCATCGCCCAACGGTCGCGGGTCGCCTTGGCTATTGGTCCCGTGCCAGCCTGCCCGGTTTGGGCCATCAGCATTGCCCATTCATCGTCGATCGGCACGAAAGAACGCAGCCCAACATGGGTGCCGCTGGAAATCATGGTGTGGAAGGGAAAGATGAATTGGTTGATGCGGTGCCAGTCGCGCCCGTCATCCAAAGTCCGCATGGCTGAGTAATAGGCGCCGTAATCGGTCGTCTTGACATCCAACCTGGGCGGCCGCTTGTCATCGTTCCAAAAGCCCGGAACACCCACGCCCACATAGGGCGCATCCTTGGATAGCTTGGCGTGCACCCAATCCAGGTGGACCGTATCAATGTCGCCTTCCAGATTTTGCATCCAGTTGGCTTCTTCCATCATGATGGTCGCCGATCCGACCCGGTCCTCCGGCAGGGTATTGATCTCGAACGCCGGGAACGGCGGCGGCTCCTTGCGCGGGCCCAGATAGACCCAGATCATGTGATTGACCTCCGGGCAGGGATAGGCCCTGGCTTTGATCTTGTCCTTGAAGGTGCTCTCGGGCGGCTCCGATGGCATGTCGATGCAATTGCCTTCGATATCGAATTTCCACCCGTGATAGACGCAACGCAAACCGCATTCCTCGTTACGGGCAAAATACATCGAGGCGCCGCGATGGGGGCAGGCTTCCGTCATGGCGCCCATGCGCCCCTGGGTATCCCGCCACATGACGAAATTTTCACCCAGCAGGGTCATTCGCTTGACCGGGGAATCCGGCTCCGGGAATTCCGACGACGGCAGGCAGGGTATCCAGTACTGCCGCATCAAATTGCCCATGGGTGTTCCCGCACCCACCCGGCACAGCAGTTCGTTGTCTTCCCTCGAAAGCATTTTTTCCTCCATCCCTGCCATTGCGCGCGCCGACGTTCGCGCCGGTCGTCTTCGCGCCATATTAAGGCAAGCTTACCCAGCGCGCGCGGAGACGTCCATAGACTGAGGGGATGGCCCCCGAGGAATTCAGGACCAAATAGCGAATCCCAAACCTGTTCCCGTACCGGCCGGCGTCCGGTATCCAGGCTGGTAGTCCATCCAGGTCAGCGGCAGATGCTCCAGTGCGCCGGCGGCGCAGATCCAATTGCGAATTTCCGAACTGCCGCCATTGAGCTTGTTTCGCGGCAGAGCGCAAAGCGTTTCGGCATCCTTCTCCCGCAACGCCCGCAGGACTTCACCGTCCAGGTCTTCATCCACCGTGAAATGGCTGAGGCCGCCGGACGCGATAATGCCGACGCGGATATCCTCGGAATAGGATTCGACTGCTGCCGAAACCACTTGGCCCAGCCGGTAACATCGCCGTGGGCTGGCCTGATTGGGGGGGAAGTAGGTATTCATGAAGACCGGTACCACGGGCGGCGCCTCGCCCTGGAGCAGCCTGTTATGAACGAAGCCGAAGGCGTGTCCCTCGCCCTGGCCGGGCTCCAGTGAATTGGCGCAGGCAATGTCGAACTCATGCTCCATCAGGGTATCGATGAGATGGTGCGCCAGTTTCGCATCGACCGGATAGTCCCGGGGCGTGGTTTCTTCGAAGTATTTCGCCGACAGCCGCCGGGCCCATTCCGGGCGGTTGGGGTTGGGCGGTGGCGGTACGTTGGCGATGGTTTCGCCGCGATAGATCAAAATGCAGGGCATGTTGCCTTCGCCATGCAACTCGCCCTGATCATCACCCACCACGATCAGCGTATCCAGTGCGGCATCATGTATGGTGCGGCGGATTTTTTCCAGGTTCGACATGGCGGCGGCGTACCGGGCGGC
>JABIRL010000295.1 GCA_018667855.1 Rhodospirillaceae bacterium | reverse complement strand
CCCGCCCGTCGCCCCGCCGGAGCCCTGATAATGGCAGCGCCGCTCACCAACAAGGTGGCGAATTTCGGGCGGTCCGGGATCCCATTCGCCATATCGGTTCTATTGATCCTGACCGCCATTCTGCCCTACGGTCTGCCGAAATCCTCTCTCGCCGCCCCGGTGCTGGCCTTGATTTCGGTCTATTACTGGAGCGTCTTCCGCCCCGAGTTAATGCCCGCCGGCGCCGCTTTCCTGCTCGGGTTGATGGTTGATGTGTTGAGCGGCGGGCCGCCGGGATTAAATGCTCTTATCCTGATCATTGTGCATTGGGCTGCATCCGGCCAGCGGCGGGCTCTGGCGGGCAAGTCTTTCGCGGTCGGCTGGCTGGGCTATCTGCTGATCGCGGCGGGGGCGGCCATTATTAATTGGTTCGTCGCCTCGTTGTTTCATGCCACGGTCATCGAGTCCGTACCGCTGCTGGTCAGCCACGCCATCGGTACCGCGGCCTATCCCCTGGTGGCGATTTTTCTGGCCCGCATGCAGCCCTTCACACAACCGGTCTGAGGTCGGACCATGGAACGGGACGGCAGCCGCCAAAAGACCTTTACCCGACGGGTGGCCCTGATCGGCGGTGGCAAATTGACCTTGGCCGCCGTGCTGATGGGACGCATGTATTACCTGCAGGTGCTGGAATCCGACCAATATCAGATGCTGGCGGAGGAAAATCGCATCTCCATGCGTTTGCTGGCCCCGCCACGGGGCCTGGTAATGGATCGTTTCGGCACGGAACTGGCCTCGAATCGTCAAAACTACCGTGTCGTATTAATTGCTGAACAAACCAACGGCGTGGCCGAAACCCTCGACCGCCTGGCCCGCGTTATCCCCATCAACCCGCACCAGCGGCGGCGGGTCTTGCGCGAGGTCAAGCGGAAGCGGCCTTTCGTGCCGGTTAAGGTGGCGGAGAACCTGACCTGGGAACAATTCGCCCGGATCAATGTCTTGCTGCCGGATCTGCCTGGGGTACAGCCGGACGTAGGCGAAGGCCGGCATTATCCGATGGGTATGGAGACGGCCCACATCGTCGGCTATGTCTCCTCTGTCTCGGAAGCCGACTTGACCGGCGATCCGTTATTGGAACTGCCGGGTTTTCGTATCGGCAAGAACGGCGTCGAAAGGGTTTATGACGAATCCCTGCGCGGCAAGGCGGGCAATTCCCGGGTCGAAGTCAACGCATATGGCCGCGAAATCCGCGAACTGGCGCGACAGGACGGCCAGCCCGGCGATGATGTGGTTCTGACCATTGATGCCGGCCTGCAGGAAGCCATTTCCCGCCGTCTGGCGGATGAAAGCGCGGCCGCCGTGGTCATGGATATTCACCGGGGTGAGATTCTTGCCATGGTCTCCGCCCCCAGTTACGACCCCAATGCCTTTAACCTCGGCATGTCGACCAAGGCCTGGCGGGCGTTGGTGCAACATCCGCGCAAACCGCTGATCAACAAAGCCATCGCGGGCCAGTATCCGCCCGGTTCCACTTTCAAGATGATTGTCGCCCTGGCGGCGCTGGAAACGGGTGTCGCGGGCGCCAGTCATCGGGTCTTTTGCAATGGCGTGATCGAGCTGGGCAACACCAAATTCCATTGCTGGCGCCACCGTTACGGCGGTCACGGCTGGCTGGATATGAAACAGGCCATCGCCCAGTCCTGCGATATATATTTCTATGATATTGCCCGCCGAATCGGCGTCGATCGGATCGCGGATATGGCCCGGCGTTTCGGCCTGGGCACCGCCTTGGGTGTGGAATTGCTTGGTGAACGTGACGGTCTGGTGCCCAGTAAGGATTGGAAGCTGGCCGTCACCGGCGTGCCCTGGCAGATGGGGGAAACCCTGATAACCGGTATCGGCCAGGCCTATCTGCTGACAACGCCCTTGCAGCTGGCGGTCATGACCGCCCGTTTGGCCAATGGCGGCATCGCTGTTACACCGAAGCTGTCCCGGCACAAGGGCCCGACGCAACCGGGAGACGGGAGCAATGGCGCCGACCGTGTCGCACAGGCAGAAGCGGCAGACCCCCAGGGCGGGGATAGCGGCGCCCGGTCCATCGGCATCCCGACCGCTCATCTGAAGATCATTACAGATGCCATGACGGAAGTCGTGAACGGCGCGCGTGGCACGGCGCGAAAATACAAACTGGACAATGAACTGCAACTTCAAATGGCCGGCAAGACCGGCACCGCGCAAGTGCGGCGCATTTCCAAGGCCGAACGCAAGGCGGGTGGCAAGCTGGCCAAGGAGACCCCGTGGAAAGAGCGCGACCACGCCTTGTTCACGGCCTTCGCGCCGGTCGGTACACCAAGATATGCCACGGCCGTGGTGGTTGAACACGGCGGTTCGGGCACCTATGCGGCGAAGCTGACCAAGGACATCATGACGGAAGTGTTGCGCCGCGATCCCCTGGCCAGGTCAGCCTTGGGTCAAAACACCCGTGCCGGTGATGGCAAACGGGAAACCTGAGATGGGAATGAAGGGTCGATTGCCCGGCGATCGTCCCATTAAGTGCGCGCGGCGTCACGGCGATGAACAAGTGACCACGGCATGACACTGGGCAGCCCCATGGGGCGGCGGGTGGATCTGACCCTGCTGCAAAAACTTGTACAGATCAATTGGCTGTTGGTCATTTTGATCACGTTGATCGCCGGTGTCGGCTTTGCCATGCTGTATTCCGCGGCCAATGGAAGTATCGACCCCTGGGCCTCTCGGCAGATGATTCGTTTCAGCGCCGGCCTGGTTTTGATGCTGCTGATAGCCCTGGTCGATGTTCGTTCGTGGTTGCGCCATGCCTATCTTATTTATGTGGGCGCTTTGCTATTGTTGATCGCGGTCGAGGTGATGGGCGTTGTTGGCATGGGGGCCCGGCGCTGGGTCGATTTGGGCCTGTTTCAATTGCAGCCCTCGGAGGTGATGAAGATCGCGCTGGTGCT